>CAYIRC010000036.1:0-2008 GCA_964365855.1 Candidatus Woesearchaeota archaeon | reverse complement strand
TCAAAACCAGGCATGCTTGCTGTTTTTCCAAACTTATAAAGCTGAAGTCCTGTTTCCCCGACTGCATCAAGAATAGAAGCATTATGAATAATTTTTAACTTAATCTTGCGCTTTTTAGCTTCCTGAAGTATTGAAATATGGGTGGTGGCGACTAAAGGTGAACCATAGACTAACAAAGCTATGTCACTCTTTTTTGCTTCATCTAAAAAATTTAAACTCTCAATAAATTCTCTGTCAGCCCGAATAAACTTTTTATTTTTGAATTGCGCCTGCAATTTTGGGATATCATAGGGAAAATCAACCGTATACGATTCAATGTAAACTTTATCAGCTTTTGAAATTACATTGTAAGCCTTCCAACTATAACCTTCTTCATTTAAACCCAACCCAATCAAGTATAACATTATTTTCTTAAACTCCTGCCTGTGACTGTTGCTATGAATAGGAAACTAAATAATAGAATATCATCTCCAAGTATTAAACCTATAATTGCACCTATTAGGCTCAAAATTATAATAATCTTAAACCATTTTTGCCCTGATTTTAATTCCTCTTTTGTGAATTTTGCAAGATAATTTCCAACAGGAACTCCCAGCATAATCATTAAAATTCCTATGATGATTTTTATTACGTCTTCCATGATACAACCAGAAAGAGGACATTAATAAATTATTTGGGGAATGGTAACGACTATGTGAGATTTGGCTCTGTGACCATCACTTTTATATATAATCAACAACTTTAGATAATTTATGAGATATGCATTGATCATAATCGATATGCTAAATGATTTCTTTGATAGAAATCCTCGTCTAAATAAATTAAAAAAAATACTATGCAAAAATACTAATGACCTAATTAGACATGCAAGAAAAAAGAAAATACCGGTTATTTGGATAAGGCAGGAATTCAAGCCAGATTTATCAGATGCATTTTTAGTTATGAGAAAGAAAAAAAAGTCAATTACGATTAAAGGAACAAATGGCTGTAAAATTCTTGAGGAATTAAATTTGGATAAAAATGATAAAATCATTGTTAAAAAAAGGTATAGTGCCTTTTTCAAAACCCCATTAAATACTTTCTTAAAAAATAGAAAAATTGATACATTAATTTTGACAGGAATTAATACTCATGCTTGTATTAGAACAACTGCAACTGATGCGTACCAAAATGATTATGAGGTAATAATCGCAAATGAATGCGTAAACTCTTGGGATAAAAACCACCATAATATTACACTTGAATATCTAAAAGGATCTATGGGAATAGAAGTTCTCTCAAATAATCAAATCAAGAGAAAAATTAAGTAACGGCCGTCCGCATCATACTGTCGGTCGCTTTGCTTAGTCTATCATACATTAATAATGGAAAAGAATATTTGTGAGTAACATCATATTAATCTGAACCCCAACAAAATTTAAAACTTGCAGAATTCTTGTAGAATTATGCCATATGAAAAATTCCTCATTGTCGCAAGCAAGCTTGACAAAGCAGGAATAAATATAACAACACAATTAAGCCAGTTTGGGGATTTCAAATTTTATCTTGCAGATAAAGAAATAATTTATACAGAGAATCTTGATTTGAAAAAAATTAACTCTTATGATTTTATTATCTTTGCCTCAAAACATAAGGCTGAAAGCCGCGACAAGACGCTTTCTGTTCATGCTCCTGGAAACTGGCGCTCTGGAGATTTCGGTGGAGAAAGGGAAAAAGTGTGCAGGAGTTCTGCCCTGTTTTTCAAGCAGATTTTTGAAAAGCTAAATGAAAATGCAGAACAATATAATCTTAAGAATTACAAGATAACAATGGAAGCAACACACCACGGCCCCTTGATTGATAAGCCATGCATATTCATAGAAATAGGCCCAACTGAAAATGAATGGGCAGACAGGAGAGCTGCATTTATTGTAGCAAAAACAATATCAGAGACAATTAGCGACTTCGAGGAAAACCCCAACAGGGAGATAGCAATTGCAATCGGAGGTCCGCATTATTGCCCCAATTT
>CAYIRC010000035.1:0-2192 GCA_964365855.1 Candidatus Woesearchaeota archaeon | reverse complement strand
TCCTCGCGTCGCTTAATGCAGGACTTACGCAAGTTGGAGCAACAGTTGCGGGCGCGGGGCATCAAATGTCTCAATTTAGTAAAACACTTATGCAAACAGAATCAGAAGTTATACGACTAGGAAAAACTGTTTCTGTTCTTAGATCCACTATGTTAAAGTTTGCTTTAATTGATGTTGCATTAATTGCTGCATTTAAGCCAGTTATGGATTTTGAGCGGCAAATGGGATCAGTCGCATCAACTATTACTGGGTCCATTGAAACGATTAGAAGTGCTATTAAAAAATTTAGTCCTGAAGTTTTAAAAATGTCGGAAGAATTTGGAGTATCTACAGAAGATTTAACAAAAGGAATGTTTAATATAATTTCTGCAGGAACTAAACTTGATAATGTTATGGAGGTTCTTAAAGCATCTACTAAACTAGCTATAGCAGGAGATGCTGATTTAGGTCAATCTGCTATGGCAGTGGCAAAAACTATGAAATCGTATGGTAAAGAGTTGGGGAGTGCTGCCGAAGCTGCTAAATTTTTATATGTCATGCAAAAAGTAGGAAATTTAACTGTTGAAGAAGCTGCTGCAAAGTTTGCTCGTGCAGCAGCACAAGGAGCAATTGTTGCTATTACAGTTAATGAATTAGGTGCTTATTTAGATGCAGCTATTACTCACCTTGGTAACTTTGATGAGGCGGTTACAAGTGCTACATGGGTTATGCAGCCTTTTTATTCGCACACAGATAGTCAAGTTAAGGCAGCGAAAAAACTTGGATTTGAATTATCTATCACTGGGCTACAATCGAAAACATTTACTGGGATTTTGCGTTTATTATCAAAACAAATGGCCGAAAATAGGGATCGAACAGCAGAATTAGTTTCACAAGTATGGCAGCAAACAAGGGCACGACAAAGCTTAATGCCAATTTTATTTAATACTGCGGAATATGAAAAAAATTTGATAGATATATCTGAACGAGGAAATGCATTGGATGAGATGACGATTATAAGAAAAGAAGAACTTAAACTAAAAATAGATCAGTTAAATGCTTCTATGAAACGATTTTTGATAGAAACATTTGAACCATTATTAGGGAAAGCGAAGGAATATGTTGATTGGTTGAGAGAAATGATTTCCTCTGCGCGAGAAGGCACAAAATCATTATCTGCATTCGCAATTACTGCAGGCTTGATTGTGTCTTCTGTTGGATTACTTATTACTGGATTTAGCACATTTATAGCTACATTAGCTCTTATGTCAGGTCAAATGAAATATATTGTGGTTGCAACTGAGGCATATGGAGGAAGTCTAGGAAAGTTAGGGCCCATCCTTATGGGATTATCTGGGTTATTCACTAAAATGATTAATCCTTGGTCGATTATAATAATGTTAATAGGGGTAGCGATAATTGCAATTGTAGTTTTCAGAAAAAAAATTGCAGAATTTGTAGCTCAAAATAGAATTCTTAATGACATGGTAAATATTTTGATCGGACTTGGAATTGTGATGAAAGCTGGGGCTATTGGCATCGGATTATTTATTAAATATATAATAGAATGGATCGTATATTTGTTAAAAGTTTCTCATATTATTGAATTTATTACTATTTATGTTAAAGCTACTGCATATTTAATAACTGAATATCTTGTTCCTGCTTTAATTAGGTTTGGTAAGTGGGTATGGGATAATGTGCCGGGACTAAGAGCATTTGTAGAGATAATTATTAATATGGCGAAGGGGATTAAATGGTTAGGAGAATCTATTAGAGACGCTCTTGTTTTTCTCAGAGACTTAAGAGAGGAAGAAAGAAAATTACAACAGGAAAAAATGACGGAAAGAATACATCCTGAAGCTATAATTGATCCTAGGATTGCTCTTAAAGCCCATCCTGAAGCCTATAAAAATTATGAAAAAGATATGCAGGAATTGGCTAGGCAAACAAAGAAAATATTACAAACATTGACAGAAGATGAGATTAAAATCCTTGAAGATTATGATCAACTAAGATTGAAGAGAGAAGCAGAAGTAATTGGCGATATAATGGAAATAAGCAAAGATGCAGAAAAAGCAAAACAAGATTGGCGTGATGATGAGAAAAAGAAACTTGATATAATAAATGATATAATAGAAATTCAAAATGGGTTAATTGATGAAACATTAGACACTATTTGGGATATTAATGTGGCACGTCAATTTTCAATT
>CAYIRC010000034.1:0-3345 GCA_964365855.1 Candidatus Woesearchaeota archaeon | reverse complement strand
CCAAATAGGTTCACATTCGTTCACGATTGATTGCTCAAAAATCGACTTCGTCAGATTTTCGCTTATTTTAATATTTAATGTTTAAGAAAATTATTTGGGTTGAACAATACTATAAATTTTTATCATTAACTTATAATAAATTTTTGAGCGAAGCGAAACAATTAAGCGAGCGATAGCGAGCGTATAACTGACCAGTAATTATACAACAATATAAACTTTGGTCTTGTTAATATTTTATGTCAGACATAAAATTTGAAATTATAAAAAAAATAAGTGAGCTTGGATTTAAATATAAGAATTTGAGGAATGTTTCAAAATTAGACAGCAATTCTCCTCCGAGTGTTTTTATAGGAAGCAAGCTAAAATATCCTCTAGTTAATGTTGGAATCCTCTCTCCTCTTGAAAGAGATGAAGATGCTTGGGTTTATGATGACGCAAAATATTGGGCGAATAACGATTTTCAGATTAATGATGTTTTGAAATTGAGAGATAATTTATTGAATTCAAGGTTTCAGTCAAATGTTTATGAAACCAGAATAAATTCCAGCACAGGCAAGAATTTTGTCCAAATAGCCCAGGAAATTGCTGTTGCTTCAAAGCCAGTTGACATTGAAATAGAGTTAAAGCACAGATTAAACATAGGGAGAAATACAGACAGAGTTCTTACACCACATGGAATGAGGGCAGGTTTGAAAAAAGCAAAAATAACCGGAAACGTGAAAATTCACCGGCAAGTTGATAAAGTTATGAATGATGAAATAAAATGTGTGGAAGGAATGGAGATTCTTTACAAAAAAAATTTTACAGAATACACTTTAAGCAAAATCTTGAGTGTGGGGGTTTTAGGATTGAAGAAAAATAAGAGACTTGTTCCTACAAGATGGAGCATAACTGCAACAGACGATTCAATTGGAAAATTTCTTCTGAAAAAAGTAAGAGAAAATAAAGTGATAGAAGATTATGAATTGTTCTTTGGAGAATTTCTAGGAAATTGCTATCTTCTTGCTTTACTTCCAGATGTTTGGAGTTACGAATTATTTGAACTTTATTTGCCGGGCAGCAGCTGGAATCCTTCGAGCGAAATAAAGGCATCTACTGATTTTGAATCTTATTCCGGCAGAAAAACTTATGCAACAAGCACAGCAGGAGGTTATTATGCTTCTCGTTTGCCAATCATAGAATATCTCAACAGAATAAAAAGACAGGCAACTGTAATTGCAATAAGAATAGAAACTCCAAGCTATTGGGCTGCTTTAGGGGTATGGGTATGTCGGGAGGCTAGTAGGAAAACTATTAAAAAGGGTTCTTTAAAATTTAATTCTAAAGAAGAATTAATAAACTGTGCTAAATTTGTCTCTAACAAAAAATTTGGTATTTCAATAGATAATATTTTAAAGAAAAGCAAGATTTTAACGGAGTTAAATCAACAAAGAAAGATTAGCGAATTCTTTTAGTTAATTTTTCCATTTTTTGTGCTAGTGTGCATGTTGGGAATAAATTTGCTAAATTAATCATATCTTGATAAAATTTTTTATAGCTCTTTATTGTTATCTCAATTTATAAACTGCAGTTACATATGCACTAACTTCCTGATTTGAAGGAGTTATGTCTGTTACTGCTCTCTTGGCTTCTGCTGCCCCACCAGAAGTTCCTTGAGTCGCATAAATTGGCCAGGGGTTATAGTTAAATTGGTCTAATGATACAGAAACTAATCTCCCAAGCTTTTTATTGAAACCATCAGCAATTGCTTCTGCCTTTATTTTAGCATCATCTGAAGCGGATTTTATTGCCTGTGTTTTTGCGCTCTGTTGTAATAAAGGAGTAAGCTCAAAATTAATGTAACTTATTCCTGCTCCTGCATTTGTGCCTGCGTCAATTAAAGAACTTACTTTGTCTTTCTGTTCTGCTGAAACCTCTATTTTTAAAGAATGTGTTGCTCTATATCCTGTAAGCCTTTGTCCGTTGCTGTAATCATATTCAGGATAGATATTGTAATTATCTGTCTTTAAATCGCTTTCTTTAAATCCTAAAGCAATAATATTGTCTTTCAGCTTGCTTACTATTGCAGAGTTTTCATCTTCTGCTTCTTTAGAAGTTGTTCCTTTTGTATCGACATTAAAATAAACTGTTATCAAGTCAGGAGAAACCTTTGCTGTTGCCTGTCCATTCACTTGTATTGTGTTTGAAAGACTGTTGTACTTAAAGGCAACTACTCCAATAATTGCTAATACAATTACTGCAGCAACAATAATCAAGGTTATTTGAACAGATTTTTGTAATTTCACCATAAATAGCTAAATGAAAAAGAGTTTAAAAAAGTTATTAAGTTAAGATAAATCTCTCTTCTTAGATAAAGCTTCTACAACTTCATCTATTCCTCCTTTATATCCTAACAAATATCCTTTTCTTGCAAATTCATATTCCCAACAGTTTCCATATTCAAGTCTCGCATCAGCAATCAATGATCTTGCGTTTAATTTTTCTCTTTGGACTGCAACATCAATCATCATAGCCATTACATCAGCAGACCTTAATTTTAATTCTAAACTAGCTAATTGCAAAAGTAAAAATTGTATCTCTTTATTATCATTATATTTTATTTCTATTTCATTAATTTTCTTTCTTGTTTCTTCGTCCATCTGATTGATTTTAAAATATTCTACTTTTTAAAAATTATTATCCCCGATTTCCTTACTCTGTTTCTTCCTGTATTCCTCAAGCCTCTTTTTGTTCTTTGGACAATCTTTATTGAAACAAAATTCCCAAGGACGCTTGGCTTTTCTTATGCTTATTAGCATGGGGAAGCCACATTCTTCGCAAATCTTGTCTGATTTTTTTATCAAGCTGTTTGGAGGAAGAGAATATGTGTTTCTGCATTCTGGATAAGCATTGCACGCAACAAAATATCTCCTGTTCTTTTTTGAATAAGTTATTGCGAGAGTTCCTTTTTTGCAAACAGGACAAAGAGTTAATTTATTTTCTTCCTTGTTTTGCTTTTGTATTTCAATTTCAGCAGATACCAATTCTTTTCCTATCTCTCCTTTGTTCTTCTCAAAATCCTGAGAAATATTTCTTATTGTTTCTTTCGCTTCTTCAATAATGTTCTTCTCCTTCTCTTCAAAATTCTTTTTTGATTGCAAAATAGAATCCATTTCTTTTTCAAACTTTCTTGTTAGTTTTTCATCAATTATTATTGGAGAGTATTTTTGTAATGTGGAAATCAGGGAAATTCCTAATTGAGTTGCTTCAATGCTTCTCTCTTTTACATATCCTCTGTCATAAAGGGTTTCAATTATAGATGCTCTTGTTGCCTTTGTTCCAAGATTTCTTTTTTCCAATTCAGAA
>CAYIRC010000033.1:0-4547 GCA_964365855.1 Candidatus Woesearchaeota archaeon | reverse complement strand
TTTCAGATTTTTTCAGTGATTTTATTAATAAGATTAGTGGAAAGACAACTGGCAAGAGTACTGGAAGTGCTATTGTTAATCCCAGCAATTTGGCTGTGAATAATTATCTCATTGGAGTTAATTATCACGCTATAACAAGTGATTTTACAACTACAGACCCTTTAAAGGGACCTTTTCTTAAAAATTATCATAACAGCCAAGTTAGAGTAGAAGTTTTAAGGCAGCTTCAGTCGATGGCAGATTCAGGTGTTGATATAATAAAAACAACTATCTGGTTTGTTGGTTCATCTAATATGAACTGGAGGCATGATTTCCCCCCTACAAACCAACAAATTGCAAATATAAAGCAATATGTCCAGGATGTATCTTCTATAAAAAACAATAAAGGAAATTATTTAAAACTTTATTTTGCTTTTGGCTGGCTTGGTGATGCTGATTCAACTCCTTCTTATATGTTATCGGGCATATCATGTAATCCCCCTGTTAGTAAGGATATTGTTGGTTATGCCTGCCTTAACTGGAATGATTATGTCACGAAAAAAAAGCAAACAGTCTCCTATGTTTTGTCTAATTTAAGTGCTGTAAAAAGAGCCGATGGAAGTTCTGCTATTGATATGGTCTATTATATGATAGAGTTGCAATTTACAACCATCAATGATAATTATAATACTGAAAGATTATTAACAGAAGTTTATCCTTATTTTGTCAGCGAATCTGGTAAATCAGGAATAACGCCATCTGTTTATTTTATGTCATATTATGACGAATCAGACATATTAGACAATTCATTTACAAACCTACAATATCCTATGACCAATAGCCACAAATCTGTTTATCCAATTTATAAAGCAATAGATATTATGAGGAAAAATAATTTGGAAGTTCCTGCAAGAATAGATTTTTCTTTTTATCCTAATCCAAACATAAAGGATTATAATGGTTACTATAATTTAATTGCGAGGGTTGTTGATGATTTCAGGGCTGTTTTTCCAGGAAAAGAAATGGGCATTTCAGAGACGTTTTATTATGCCGATAAAATAAGAAGAGATTATATGGGGAAAGCTTTTGCATCTGTTTATTTAAGAAAAGGTTTGCCTAAGGAGATTATATTTTGGACAACACCTGATGGGGGAGGTTCTGGAGTTAATATTGCTTTTCCATTCGACTTTGACTCTTACGTTATTGGAAAAGTTAATACAACTCCTAATCCATGCATAGTTACAACCGGGACTCCTGCCTGTTCTTCTTGCTGTTCTGTAGATGTTTCTTGGAGAGCTAATGTTCCAAATGATGCCCAAGTCAGAGTAAGTGTGGATAATGGTGAAGAAAAATTATTCTCCTGTGGCTTAATCAATAAACAAGGCGCTAATTGGATTCAACCAAACCATAATTATTCTTTCAGACTTTATGCTACCTCCGCATGCAGTAATGTGCTTGAAGGGGGAATTTTATTAGATGAAATAATTGTGAGAGCAAATACTTTGTCGCAGCCAATTTGCAATAATAATAAAATTTGTGAGACAAATTCCGGCGAGAATAAAGCAAATTGTGCCGATTGCGAATGTTCTTCAAATTCTGATTGCAATGATGGAAATATATGCACAACAGACACTTGTGTAAATGGAAAATGTTCAAGTCTTAATAACACAAACTCTTGTTCCGGAGGTAATCCCTGCATGAGCAGTTATTTTTGTTCAAATGGCGCCTGTATAGGAACCCCAAAAAATTGTGATGATAATATTGCCTGTACTGTTGATTCTTGTTTAAACGGGGTGTGCCAACATAACACTTCCTCTTGCTCCTGTACTTCAGACTCTCAATGCGAAGAGGGAAACCCCTGTACAACTAATACCTGTCAGAATTACAACTGTATTTCAAGCTATAATACAAATTTATGCAATGACGGCAATTCTTGTACTGTTAATGATATTTGTTCACAAGATCAGTGTATTGGCACTAAATTAAATTGTAATGATAGTGATCCTTGTACCATTGATAGCTGTTCAAATGGCATCTGTAAACATGTTTTTGATAATACTGTTGCCGGCTGTGTTTGCAATTCTAATGCAAATTGTAATGATAATAATTATTGTACTGTTGACTCATGCAACCTGTTAACTCATATGTGTTCTTATGGCTATAACACTCTTCCTTGTAATGATATTAATTTATGTACTGTGAATGATGTATGCTTGGAAGGACAATGTATAGGAACCCCAAAAAATTGTGATGATAATATTGCCTGTACTGTTGATTCTTGTTATCAGGGACAATGCATACACTCTACTTTTAGTTGTTCTTGTGTTCAAGATTCTGATTGCAATGATAATAACCCCTGTTCAGATAATTTCTGCAATCTAACAACTCTGAGCTGTTTTTTAAGTTATTATAATCAAAGATGTAATGATTCAAATGCTAACACAATTGAGGATGTATGTTTAGCTGGCCAGTGTATAGGCCAAGCTATTTGCAACACAAATAATATCTGTGAAAATTCGAGGGGAGAAAATTGTCAAAACTGTGCTAATGATTGTGGTGTTTGTGAAGTTAGGAAAAGTAATGATTCTTCTAATTCTGTAAGTGAAAAAAATAACCAAAATTTGGTGGAACCGTCGAATGCTCCTTTAACTGACAATCAAAATAAACAAAGTACAGATAAAAAGATAACAACTAAGATAGAGGAAAAAGGATTAAATATAATAAAGCAATTTTTCGCAGAAATTATATGCAAATTAACTAATTTATTTAACGAAAAGAATTACGAAGAATGTATTGAAAATTATTTCAAATGATTATGCTAATTATTATTTTTTAATTGTTTGCCTAGGCTTGGCCCTCTTTTGCCACGTAATTTCTTATTTCCTCAAAACTCTTCCTTGCATTTAGAAAGTTGGTGTAATACCTGTAAATATGGTATCTTTTCAAATCTCCTTTAGTTATTTTTTCAGGATTTCTTAGTTTTTTTCTTGTTCTTGGTGATATTCCTAATACCCCACCAAGTCCCAGATTATATGCCAGTATGCTTTCATAATCTTCTTTAGTATTCTTCTCAAAATATTTCATTAAATTTACTGCCAAAGCAATATTCAATTTACTATCTCTGGCAAGGTCTTCCAATAAAGTTTTTTTAGAGGTGTTTTCATTTATATAGTCAGACAGCGAATTGTTTATGGATAATACATTATTGTAAATATCTCCCAAATATTTTGGGTGCAGTTGAAACCTGTTTATTTCCCCATCTCTTCCGATTGAAAATTCCCTTCCCTGAGATTCTATGTCGGCAAATGCCACGATTTTTTTCATCGGAATACCACTTATTAGTGAGGCTTCCGCAAGAAACTGGGAGTCCTGTGACAATTTTCCTAGCGTTTTGCCTATTCTGGAGAAAGAGTTTTCTTCCGTCTTTTCCATGTATCCGGCTGCCAGAAAATGATATCTGCCAAACTTATAGAACTCTCTCAAACTAGAGTTCCCGAAGTCTACAATGTCATCTCCTAAAACCGTTAGAATCTTCCTTTTATGATTTATGAACTCTAATTTTACATCTTTTTTCAGCCGGTCAATTTCAGAGGACATTTCATCTATCTTTCTTGTTGCTTCCCCGAATTTTTCATTTGACGGCTTCTTTTTAAGGAATTGTCTGCTGCTATCAATCACTTCCTGAGTAAGCTCTTCCCTTAATGATTCCATCTGCCTGCTTTTTTCCGAAATATCTGATATTTTTTTATGCAGGCTTATCAAAGAACTAGGATTTTCATCCATAAGAAGGATCCCCGTGGCTAAAACTTGTTCAAGATAGGATAAGTTAAGAGAGGCTAATTCCCGGACTTCCAATTCTTCATGCGAATACAAAACCGAATTTTGAATCAAATTAGGGCTAAGCAAGACTCCTCCAGCAACCATTCCGATTCTGATTAAAAAATCCTTTCTGTTCATTATAACAATTTCTGAATTAAATATTTTTAAATTTTGTTAGGGTTTATTATCATAATCTTTTTAAACGCCTTTTTATTAAACATCTAATGAATGGTGAGGAAAATAAAGAGGGAAAAGATAAATTTCGTCCAAGCGTGGTCAAAATAGGGGGAAATGAGAGGGGAAAAAAGAGTCTTACAGAAAAATTAAGAAGCAATCCATGGATTCTTTCCACTTTTGTTTTAGTTGTTCTGGCTGCCGTGTTATTGGTCGGAAGCATCGGAAATTTTTCATTTACAGGAAATGCAATATCTGCAGATGAGGCAGGAAACATTTTACTGAATCTATATCAATCAGGAGGAGTTACAGGACTTTCAATTGACTCTGTTAAAGAAGTCAGCGGGGTATATGAAGTAAATCTGCTGTATCAGGGAGGAATTGTTCCTGTTTATGTTACAAAAGACGGAAAATATGCAGGTTCTTTGAGCCCCACGAGCGGGAGTTCAGCAAATACAGGAACAGGCAGTTCTACCGGAAGCGTTGAGGTAAGCGTTGACGATGATGCTGTTCTTGGAAATGCAAATGCTCCTGTCACAATTATAGAATTTTCAGATTATCAGTGCCCATATTGC
>CAYIRC010000032.1:0-5024 GCA_964365855.1 Candidatus Woesearchaeota archaeon | reverse complement strand
GTCTCTCAAAGTCCACGAACAAACTCAAGGACTTGAGATGTCCTTGACTATAATGGTGCGATATAATAAAAAGTGTTTACAAGTATTCTTTTTCCTGTAAACTCTTTGATAAGTTTTTCAAAATCAATTTTTACCTCATTTAACACTTTTAAGCTATGATAAAGATTGCTTCCATCAATAAAAATAGATATTCTCTCCTGCTCTTTTTCTATCATGAGTTTATATAGTTAGATTTATTATAAATGTTTTCTCGGATTGATAAAGAATTTTAATAGAAAGCTTTTATAAATAATTTTTTCTTTGTAAAAGTATGATACTTGGCATAGAATGCACAGCGCACACGTTTGGAATTGGAATTGTGGACAAAGGAAAAATATTGGCAAATGTGAAAGATATGTACAAGCCGGCTGATGAAAAGGGAGGGATAATTCCTGTTGAAAGCGCAAAGCATCACCGCTTAGTTGCGGAAAAACTTTATTTGGAAGCACTTAAACTTGCTGGAATTGACGAGGGAAAGATTGATGCAATTGCTTTATCTCATGCACCGGGTTTAGCTCCGTGTTTGCTTGCAGGACTTCAGTTTGCACGGGAGAAGGCTGAAAAATTAAAGATTGATTTAGTGCCTGTAAATCACTGCATTGCTCATCTTGAAATTGGAAGAAGTGCTGGTGCTAAGGACCCGGTTCTTTTATACGCGAGCGGGGCAAATACACAGGTAATTGCATATGCATCTGGCAAATACAGAGTTTTTGGAGAAACACTTGATTTGGGAATTGGAAATTTTATTGACAAATTTGCAAGGCATACTGGAATTGGATTTCCAGGAGGACCTGTTATTGAAGAAAAAGCAAAAAGTGGAAAATATATTGAATTGCCTTATTCAATTAAAGGAATGGATGTTTCTTTTTCAGGAATGCAGACAAAATTACAGCAGCTTTATGATAAAGGCGAGAAGATTGAAGATTTAAGTTATTCTTTGCAGGAAACTGCATTTGCAATGCTTGTTGAAGCGTCTGAAAGAGCAATGGCTCATACTGGAAAAACAGAGCTTGTTTTGGGAGGAGGTGTTGCATGCAATTTGCGATTGCAAGAAATGTGCAGAATAATGTGCGAGGAAAGAGGAGCTGAATTTTTCTGTCCTTCCAAATCCTTGCTTGTGGATAATGGCGGGATGATTGCTTTTACAGGTGAGATTATGTTTAAATCTGGAATTAAAGAAAAACCTTATAAAGTTGATATTAAGCCCAGAGAAAGGACTGATGATGTTTTAGTGAGTTGGAGATAAATAAAGATTTATTAATCATATTGCAGTATAAGAAAAATGGGAAAAGTGGGGGTTATTATTGTTATTTTTCTGGTTTTCATTTTTATTATCCATTCTGCTCTGGCTATTAAAGAGTATCAAGAAGAACAACCATCTATTATAGAACCTGAATTAGAAAATTTAAATAAGTCCTTAGAAATTCATGGCTATATTGTCCAGTTTGAAGATGAGCCTGTTTTAGTTAAGAAAGTTAGATTAGAAAAAGAGATAAAAGAATTAGATAAAAAGATTACAAGTGCAGAGCCTGTCATCGGAACAATTCCAAATTTATTTAGAAAATCAAGCCGCTCAACAAAACAAGAAGAAATATCAAATTTAGATGACTACAGAAAAGAATTAAAACAAAATCACAATGAAATTCTATCAGAAGTTTCTGTAATGCTGTCCCCTAAGACAGAGGAAGACAAAAATCTGTTTGATAGCATAAAAAGAATTTTTAGCAAGAAAAAACAAATTCGATTAAGCCCTGAATTTGAAGATAAAATTAAAGGCGAATTTACAGATGTGCTTAATGGTGTTTCTCTTGATATTACAGCACAAGAAGCAGAGGAATTCAAGAAAATTAAAGGTGTTAAAGACGTTTCTCCTAATTATGAAGTTAAGGCATTGTTGATGGATTCTGTTCCTTTAATAGGGGCTGATAAAATCTGGCAATTAGATAATGATGGAAATAAATGCATCCAAAGCGGAAAAGAATGCTTGACAGGAAAAGGGGTAAAAATTGCAATTCTTGATACAGGTGTTGATTATACCCATACAGATTTTGGAAATTGCATTGGTTCCGGATGTAAAATAATTGGAGGTTATGACTTTGTCAACAATGATAATGATCCTATGGATGACAATGGACATGGCACTCATGTTGCTTCTATTATTGCTGGAAATGGCGTTCTAAAAGGTGTAGCTCCAGATGCTAATTTATTAGTGTATAAAGTTTTGGACAATAAAGCGACAGGTAGCGAAGCAATTATCGAAGGCATAGAAAAAGCAATAACAGATGGTGCGCAGATAATAAGCATGAGTATTGGAGGGTATGGGGATCCAAATGATGCAAAAAGCCAAGCTGTTGATAATGCTGTTGATGCAGGTGTTGTTGTGGTTGTTGCTGCAGGCAATTCTGGGCCTGGGGGGGTACCTGATTGCAGGCATGGTGGTGATGGAAGCCAAAATTCAATCTGTTCTCCTGGAACTGCAAGAAGGGCTATAACTGTGGGGGCTTCAAATAATAATGTCGGAAGAAGTTCTTCTCTTGTAGTTAATAGCATTTTATTTAATTCAAATGGTCTTGCCCGTTCTGTCATAGCAAATGCGCAGGGACTTGTTCAATCTGTAAATGGTATTGGCTCTGCTGAAGATTTTGCATTAACAGGAGATTTTGCAGGAAAGATAGCATTTATAAAAAGAGGGGTAATAAGTTTTACAGAAAAAGTTAAAAATGCGCAATCTGCAGGAGCAGCAGGAGTTATAATATATAATAATGTTGAAGGCAATTTTCAAGGAAGTTTATATGAGGAATCAAATATACCTGCAGTCTCTATTTCTCAAAGTGATGGCGAAATATTAATATCCATGTTTGGGGCTAATAATCTTTTAGCTGAAGTATCTGTTGCAGAAAATGCAAGTTATGTAAATTCTATAGTTGATTTCAGCTCAAGGGGACCAACTGTATTGAATACTTTAAAGCCGGATGTTGTTGCACCAGGGGTATTTATTTGTGCAGCTGAATGGGGTAGCTATGGTTCTTTGGTGCGATGCATAGATGAAAAGCACATAGCAATTTCTGGAACATCTATGTCTACACCCCATGTTGCTGGGCTAGTGGCATTGTTAAAACAAAAAAATCCAGACTGGAGTTCAGATGAAATTAAAATGAGCTTAAGAAATTCTGCTACAAAGTTGCCTTCATATTCTTATATGGAACAGGGCTATGGGAGAATTAATGTAGTATCTGCAATTGAATCTGCCTTTCAACCATGTATTGCAGAAATACAGTCTGTTGCTGAAGGAAAAATTAAAGGGACTGCAAAATGTTTACTGGGGCTTAATGAATGGGCGTTATATTATGGAGATGGCTCAGAACCAAATGAATGGAATCTTATAAAATCGTCTAATGAGCCAATTGAGAGCAATACCCTTATAGACATAAGTGAGCTTCAATTGCCATATGGAAGTTATACTTTAAAATTAAATGCAATCGGCGAAAATAGCATAAGCGAAGACAGGGCGATCCTGATTTTAACCCCCCCTAAACCTCAGTGCAGTGATGGAATTGACAATGATGATGATGGATTAATAGATCGCTACGATCCAGGTTGCTGGAAAACTGAGCAAGAAGTGACATATGATCCAAATATGAATTATGAGTCTGCTGGCACTACAAAATGCCAAGATGGAATTGACAATGATGATGATGGGCTGATTGACTATCCAAATGATTTGGGATGCACATCTCCACAAGATAAAGATGAAAAGCAGCAATGCAATGATAATTTTGACAATGATTATGATGGCGTAATTGATATGCAAGACCCTGGATGCAGTTTAATGATAGACAATAACGAAGCAGATGGTGCATTGCAATGTCAGGACAAAATAGACAATGACGGTGATGGCTTAGTTGATTTTTATGACTCTAGTTGCACAAGCATATCTGATAATGATGAATCTGACAATGTTAATTATATAGAGATTTGCAGTGCAGCAGACCTTGATAATATTGTAAGAAATAATCCTGAAAATAATTATAAACTAATATGCGATATTGACTTGTCTGATTATGCTATGCAACCCTTAACTCTTTCAGGCGGACTCTTTGACGGTGATGGCCATGCTATATCAAATCTTAACTTTAAAAGGAGTGATACTCTTGGACTATTTAGCATTATTGATAGAAGTATTATAAAAAATCTTAGGCTTACAAATTTTAATATATCTGGCTTATCTAATATTGGCATTCTTTCCGGAGTATTAAGGAATAGCATTGTTTTAAATTTGTCAACAGAAGGCATAATAACTATTAGTAATATAAATGCAGGCGGTTTGGTAGGGCAAATTGCCAGCTTTGGCATGATACAAGACAGTCGTTCAGAAGTATATATCACGGCTGATGCTGGAGCTGCTGGCACAATACAGATAGGAGGTTTAATTGGCTATGCTCAAAATACAATAGTAACAAACAGCAGTGCAATAGCAAAAATTAACCAGACCTTGGGTTTTTATAGTGGAGGGCTTATAGGACATTTGGAAAATGGCATTGTTCAAAATAGTTATGCAGAAGTAAATATAACTGATAAGCACGTATCTTACTTGGGGGGGCTTGTCGGTTCGGCAAGATATAATACTAACTTTCCAGCGTATGTTATTATTAATAATTCTTATTCAAATGGATTTATAGAAAGCAAAGAAGGAGGCATGGTTGGCGGGCTTGTCGGAGTCTCATATGGCTTAATAGAAAATTCTTATTCTAATGCCAATGTTATTGCAGCTCAGATTGCGGGGGGGCTTGTCGGCAGCCTTAATAATAATCTTTTAGAATCTTTTATAATAAATTCAAATGCATCTGGAAATGTTAGTGGCTCAATAACTTCTTCGCCATTTATAGGGGGATTGGTTGGGATGTCTGCAGGCAAGATAATAAACTCGCATGCGAGTGGTAATATAGACGGCAGCGCTAATATAGGGCGGCTTGTCGGTGAATGTT
>CAYIRC010000031.1:0-5536 GCA_964365855.1 Candidatus Woesearchaeota archaeon | reverse complement strand
ATTTTCCGTGGTCAACGTGTCCAACGAAAACTATGTTAATTATTGGTTTTGTTTTTGCCATTTTGAATAAATCATCTTATTTTAGAGGGTATTTAAATTTTTCTGTTTGAAAAAATTTATTTGATATTCAGAATAAAGATTTTAGGGGAAAACTTTTTAAATAGGTTGTAACTACTAATAATTAATTCTGTTTTTTCAGAGGGGAGTGAGATTATTACGTCGAAAAATGGCCTATTTTCTACAAATAGTAAAGAGAAGTTGTTGCTTCTCAAGCAATTCTAATTTAGTTAGATTTTATCTTAAAGGAGAGCATAATAAATGAAGGCATTAGGGAATCATATTTTAGTTGAGCTTTACGATTGTGATATCAATATAATAAATGATTCGTCTAAAGTAGAGGAATTTTTATTAGAATCTGCAAAAATTTCAGGTGCAACTATAATCAAATCAATTTTTCATAAATTCAACCCTCATGGAGTAAGTGGAGTTATTGTGATTGCAGAATCTCATTTTTCAATTCATACCTGGCCAGAATATGGATATTGTGCTCTGGATATTTTTACATGCGGCGATAAAATTGACAGTGAGAAGGCTTTAAATTATTTGAAGCAGAAACTTAAATGCCAATCAATTTCGGTTGTTGAAACAAAGCGCGGTGTCCTTAACCTGCCAGTAGGAAAATTAAAGCATAAGCCGGATGGAAATAAATGAAAATAAATTCTGACTGTACAGAAGAGCAGTATAATAAAGAGAACGCGTGGGGCTTATTAACAAGTATAGACCTCCAGCATTGCGACCCAAAAATAATAAAGGATGCAAAAAAAATTCAGGAATACATCGATGAATTGGTAAAAACATTAAAGATGATAAAATTCGGGCCTACAACAATAGTTGACTTCGGAGAAAACGACCGCGTCTCCGGATTTTCAATGACACAGTTAATAGAGACTTCATTAATCTCAGGCCATTTTGCGAATCAGACAAATGCGGTTTTTATAGATATTTTCAGCTGCAAATATTATAACCCGAAAGATGCCGCAGAATTTACAAAACAATTCTTCAAGGCAAAATCATATAAAATGAATTGCCTTATCAGAAAAGACTGCGAATAATTATCTTCGTTTTTTCATGTGCTTAAACATCTCAACCTGCCTAAGCCTGATAGTTGCTTCTTTCTTAGTCTTGTAAGTTCCCATACTACGGCCTGATTCAGCAACAACTTTCCACCCATTTTTTATTTTTCTTAACATAATAATTTTAATATTAGATAATATTTATATTTTATTATGGAAAAAGAGGGTGAAGTCTATTGCAAATGCCTCTCCAGGTATTGCAGCCTGAATGAAATAAAAAGCTGGAATGAAGGCGAATCAACAGAGCTGGAAAAATGGCTGGGCTTCGGATTTTTTAATCATCTTTTTGTAAGCAATAATGGAAAAGTCACTCTTTATTATAACGAGCAGGAAGGTGATAAATTTCACGAAGTTCTAAAAGAAAAGCTGACAGAAGAGCTTTTTGGCAGCTTATGTGATAAATTTTTTGAGTTAATTGAAAAGTCAAAGCTTGCAGATTCAGATACAGAAATATTTAATCTGATTATAGAATGCTGGCCCGCTTTAACAATATTCGATGAAATATCAAAATACCCCGAGCTTGCAGAAGAAAATATGATAAGGCGGCTGTTAAAAGTAAGAAAAGCAACAGAATCTTTTCAATATAGTATTTCTAAAAGACTTGAAAATAAAGATTCAATAAAAGATTATATTCTTTTCAGAGGTGAATTATTTTTTCAGCCATTTGCTGATTTTATAAAAGAAAAAAATATAATAATCAACAACTAACTTTTTTTATAATTCATCATTACTATTATCTCTAACATCTTTCAAAAATGGATCAACAGGTCCTGGGCCAGGCCCTCCTGTTACTAGCGGTGTTCCTTCTCCACCTCCTCCTCCGCCTGCAGCAACAGCAGCAAGAGGTGTAAATCTTACAAGTGTTTTGTATGTTCCATCAATTGCTGCGACAAATCCAGGACCATGGTGGTCTTCTGCAGAATAAAAGCTATTTGTTAATGGATTATGCCCTTCTGAAAAACTCCAGCTTTCATTAAAATCCTCTCCTCCGACAAAAGAATCCAGCGTTGTTTTTCTAAACCCATCTATGCCATCGCCAACATAACAAAGACCTGGTACTGGTTCTGTTATATATTCTAATCCTGTTGTAACACTTCCAACCGCCAAATCAGCAGTATTATTTACAGTTGTAACAGTGCTTCCTAATGTTCTAAGTATTCCTTCTCCACCTTTTACAAATCCTCTTCCAACTCTAAGTTGTGAAAAAGCAGCTCCAGAATTGTCATAAGCTCTCCCTGTTTTTGTCCATGCTCTTCCCGCAGGATTCATTACAAATTCTCCGCGATAATTTTCAACGCATCCACTAGCAAAAACTGTTGTAATTCCAGTTAATAATAATTTTATTAATGTCTTCATCCTAATTTACAATCATTTTTAGTTCTAATCCAGTAACCTAAACCAGGTTCAAATGAATTTACAGAGCACTTGCATCTGCTTATTCCATTTTGTATATTGCAGTCCTGATAAGCTCCATTCCATCCAGAGACCTGGCTACAGCTGTTTACATTATAACCATACTTCAAAATTCCTACATTGTCATATAATTGGCAAGTTCCTGCACCAAATGTTGTTGCTATGCTCGGAGCTCCAATTAAATTCCATCCAGTTCTTAGTCCATTTCCAGAAAATCCAGATTCCCAATAACCCAATTCAGAACTTAAAATTTTTTCACCATCGATATTAATGTAGCAATCATTCTTTACTTTTATAAAATAACCCTGTCCTGGAAATAAGATATTATGATAGTCCATATACACATAATTACTTGTGCTTGTACTGTCTGCAGGAACAAAATAAGCCAAATCATAGTGGCTATTTTCATAGACTATTTCGCAATTAGTATCTCCTAAAGAAAATATATCATTAAATGTAACATCATCTGATTTTCTCGGAACAGAAAAAACATTATTCCCTGCTTTCAAATTTATTCTTCCTATATTTGTTAATTCACATGCACCATTTGTGCATCCTAACGCATAATCACAATCTTCTTTTTTCTTATCGCTATCGCTGTATGTACATGAGCTGGAAGTTGTTCCAGGACTATTGCATGTATAAGTTCTCCATTTCTGGAAAACATCTCCACTTGAGCAAAAAGCACCTCCTGTCCATGCATCTGTCCCGCAATCAGAATTCTTTGTGCAAGTTATTGGATTTGGTTTGCATGCGTTATTTGCGCACCCATATTGGCATAACTCATTTCCAGAGCCAGATGTTGATGCCGGCCATTCATTACACACATCTGCATCATAATTCCCACAAGTTTGTTTATAATTCCCACTGCATCTCAACTGCCCCAAAGTACAATCATTTGTACATGTATCCTCATTGCATGCCCCATTCGCACATCCTTTTGTGCAAGCTTTTACTTTTTCATCTTGAGTTTCAGTTCGTGAGAAACAATCACTATTATCACATCCTTTTATTTGGTTAGTTCTCTTTCTCCACACCTCTGTTCCTTTGCAATAATTACTCCAAGTGCCAAATATACTATCCTCACACTCTCGATAAAATTGCTGCTTACCAACGACTTGAGAGCAGAAAGAACTTTTTGTTCCAGGACTATTGCATTTATTACAAGTGGCCTCTTGCCATTTGTCATTATTTTGGCAGAAATAATTATAAGAGCATCCTCCACAATCAGAATCTTCTGAACATGCTATTGTCATACACCATAATTCATTAGGACCTTCTGTTCCGGTACAATATTGTGTTTGAGAACAATCTTGTTTGATACTCCATGCACCCCAGGTCCAACCACCATTACATGCAGTCTGAAATCCATTACAGTATCTATTCCCAACTTTTTTCCCGACATCGCTTCCTAAATTTTCTCCCCATGGGCATCCATACCAAGCCAATCCAGTAATACAAGGATAACTAGTTGGTCTGAAACTATAGACTCCACAAGTTGTATCACAGCAATCTCCGGAAGTGCATTGTGCTGTTTTACATGAAGGTTTTGTTGTGCCCCAAGATATTGAACCACTGCAAAATTGTGAAGAAAGACAATTTTCGTCATTATATTGAACCCACTCTTTTGTTCCTGTACAAGAAGAAGATGTTCCAGAACAAAATTGTTTTCGATGTCTTGCCATAACATTGTCATCTAAACAATTCCCATCCCAGCATGAATATTGCTTACTTCCACTTACAAAAGAATCACAAACATAAGTATCTGAACGAAATTGTCCATTATCATCACAACATACACCGCCAGTACATTGGACGCATTTCATCTGACTTGTATCCCATGTTTCTCCAGAAAAACAGCATCCATCTGCAGCCCCGCCCGTAGGACCTTTGCATACAAGACTTCCTGAGCATTCACTATCTGCATCACAATCATATTGATTATGTGTGCATAAACTGCATCCATTATTTTTTCTGTCTTTACAATAGCTATCATCTCCATTTTGACTTACTAACTGATCATTTTTCCATCCTATGGATGCGCACCTTCCGCCACTACATCCAAAGTCTCGTTCTTTTTTTCTCACTTGATCTGATGTACAATAATACACCCATCCCCCGTCCCCATCAAAATCATTACAATCTTTTTCATAAAAATTAACATCATCATCTGCCCACCACTCACAATCTATAAATGCCTCTCTAAGTATATTTGAATCCTTACATACATCTGTTTTTGATCCTACCTTCGAAACACTAGCAGTGCTTTTAGTAAAATAATCAGCGCATTCTTCATAATCTGCACCCGTGCCACTTGCCCCAGCACAACAATAAGTTCCCCCCGGTCCTTCATTTGTTTCATAATTATTATTGTCACAAAAACTTGCCTGGCAGTCAAAACCTGGAACTTCATTTACAATAATTCCTTGGCTTTGAGGACATTTTTGATTCAAGCTGTTTCTTACTGCAATCAAATCCAAAATATTAACTTTATAATCTCTATTGACATCAGATTTGAAATTTGTATCATCACTATCTTGGTTTAAATTTCCACGAACTGCAATTAAATCAAGAATATCAATTTTCCCGTCATCATTAACATCTTTTTGAGCACATGTAATCTCAGCAGCAGAAACAACAAAGCTTTCAGCGAAGATAATAATAACTAAAAATAATAAGAAAAAGGTTATTGAAAATCTTTTCATTAAAATAAGATATTACTGTAAAGTTTAAAAAGTTATGTATAGTTTTTTGCAAATCAAAAAGTTCTTGAGTTTTTGTTTGGAACTTTTGGATGCTCAAGATACCACTCCACACTTTAGTGTGGAGTTTTCTATCAAGTATCTTAACATAATTATAGTTTTTTCTTCACTTCTTCAAAGACCTTTTCAACTATACCATCAGCATTTACCCTAATTATAGTCAAGGACATCTCAAGTCCTTAAGTTTGTTCGTGGACTTTGGGAGACAGAAAACAAAACAAAGAGCAG
>CAYIRC010000030.1:0-6755 GCA_964365855.1 Candidatus Woesearchaeota archaeon | reverse complement strand
TAGTTTTTTCATTTAACTCTAAGTCATCTTCTATCATTCTTTCAATTATCTCATTGTAAGTTTCTCTTTCCATCATCTTCATTCTATCTAGAACTAACTTTACATTATCGGAAATTTGTATTGTTGTTGGCATGTGCTATTATAACTCCTTATAATAAGTTATAGGTGGCTATAGTATTTAAACCTTTCGTTTTATAAAGAATGCCCATCCATTACCGAAGCAATGATGAGCGTATATAATCTAAAGCAGGGCATTATATTTATAGATTTTTCGGTTGGGTCTATCATATAAGCTAAAACTTACATAAATTCCGTCTTTCTACGAAAGAAACATTTTAGGATAAAATGAGATATTTGCCATTTAGTGATATAAACTAAGACTTTTTCCAGTCAATTTAAACATAGCAAGAAAAGATATTTCCAAATTTCTGTAAAGAAACCACTAGGTAAATTTCAAGTTCATTTAATACTCATTAACCGCTCTTTTATCTTCGTCAAATCCTCTCATGCCGTCGGCGTTCGGCGCTTCGCGCCTCACAAATAATTGTGGCTATTTTATTCGTTTTATATCGCCACAAAAGATTAAAAAGAATAGATACTAAAATTCTTTATGTTATACAAATTAGTTGAAAGTATAATAAAAGAAGCGGAAAAGAGAAATCGTCCAAGAACCTTAGAATTAACAGCACAGTTTTGGAAAGAATTTATTAGAGAAGAAGCAAGGATCTCACAAAAATTGCAGGTTTATTATTATTCTTGTGTAAACACAGCAGTATTAGCAGTAATTGACATTCAAAACCACGACAAGTATATGAAACAAGCTAAAAACAGATATAGAAGAATTCCAAAGCAGAAAATATAATCAACAACCTTAAAACCTCTTTTTTATTAGATAAAAACATGGTATATGAAATGAAACCCCTCTTTAAAGAGCGAATGCAAAAGCTTCTTCCAGACAAAGAAGATTTCGAAGCTTTTGAAAAAATAGTGCATACAGACCCAAAAAATTTTATTCGTTGCAACATGTTAAAAATTTCTCCGGTAAAACTTCTTGAAAGATTAAACAAAAAATGGAAAGTTATTCAGCCATATCCTGAATATCCTAACATAATGCTAATTGAGTCTGAACTTCCCCCAGGAGGATTGGGAAATGCAATCGAACATCTGCTTGGATATTATTATGTTCAAGAAATTTCAAGCATGCTTTCAGTAATTGCCCTAAATCCAGAGCCAGGAGAATTAATCCTTGACCTATGTGCTTCTCCAGGAAGCAAAACAACACAAATAGCCTCATGTATGAATAATAACGGCACAATTATTGCAAACGATTTGAAAATGGACAGAATAAAAATTCTAAATGCAAACACAGAAAGATGCGGAGTCATGAATGCTATTGTTACAAAAAATGATGCTGTCAGGCTTTGTGAAAGATTATCAAAATCAGAGTTTAAATTTGATAAAATTCTTTTAGACGCTCCCTGTTCTGGCGAAGGAACTTTGCGTTCAAGTCCCAAAACATTCATAACGTGGAATTATAAAGTAGTTCGAAACTTCTCACGCCAACAGAAAAAGATGTTGGCATATGCATTAAAATGCCTTAAAGTCCATGGCACGTTAGTTTATTCAACATGCACTCATGCGCCAGAAGAAGACGAAGAAGTTGTTGATTTTGCCTTGAAAAATTTTCCAGTTAAAATCGAAAAAATCCATCTTCCGCTAAAGTGCAGGCAGGGTGTTGCAGAATGGTATGAAAAATCATTCAGCCCAGAAATAAAAAATACATGCCGCATCTATCCCCAAGATAACGATAGCGAGGGCTTTTTTGTATCTAAAATGACCCTGCTGGAGGAAATCAAATGAAATTCATAAAATCATCAGGAAAAAAGAGAATCATCAATGAGCTAGAACAAAGATTTGGTATAACATCTCTGCCATATTTATTAATAAAAACAGGAAAGGAAAAAATCCGTGGTTTTTCAGGCTCATTAAGCAAGGATGAAATTTTGCAGTTGGTAAAATTAGCAAACATAGAAATAATAGGAATTTATTTGATGAAAGAAGAGCTGGGAATGGACTTGCGTTTAAGTTTTGATGCAACTCAAATCCTGCAAAGCCAGATAACAAAAAATATTATAGAAATAGACGAAAAGCAATTCGCTGACTGGATAAGAGGCAGAGACCTTGATATAGAAATACAAGAAGGAGTCTATATAATTAAATTAAAAAATGATTTTATTGGCTGTGGAGTCTCAAACAGCAAAAAGATTTTTAATTATGTTCCTAAAGAAAGAAGAATCAGGAATTAACATAGTAATTTTTAATTCAAAACAAGTTGTATAATCAAATACCGCAATCTTTAAATTGCCTTTTTAGCAAGACTTTCTATGCAGGTTAAAGCATTATTCAAAAGGCTTTTGCACAGAACTCCTGAAAAGCAAGATTTTCCGCAAATTGTAAGAATTACAAGAAAAGAATTAGAAGAAGCAGTTGCAGTTTTTCGGACATATTATGGCACCAAATGTGATGAAGCTATAAACTGCCTTTGGACCACATTTGATAAATTTGCAAAAAAAACAACAGAAAAAATTTCTGATTTAGAAAGTTCAACGAAAGCCGGCTTTGAGGCAAGGCCTCCTTCAGACAGAAGCGTTAGAACAATCATGGAGCAGGTTGATACTAAAATAACTGAAAATGTTAGAGAAAAAGTCGGTCCTGCAGTTGATAAATATCTTAATTCTGACAGAGGAGAATCAGAAATAAAAAAACATCTTGCAGCAAAGAGAATCCTAACTTTTTTGCAAACCTATCATCAATCAAAAGAATTTAAGGATAGCTTAAGGCCAATTGCCTACGAATTAATGAGAGAGCAATCAAGCCAGGACATTTTAAGAATGTTTTATGATGAAGTAAAAAAAGAAGGACTTTCAAAAACATTAAAAAAATATAGAAGAAGAGCCCTAGTCGTAGTAATAGGAGTCGCAACAATTGTTCTTGGAATGTATGCTATTGGTGGGGCATTATATACAAAACACCTTTTATCAAAAATAGAAAAAGAAACAACTCTTCCCAGTGTATCAAGGCGGGTTGATTCATTGGAATTGGCTTTTGCACAATACAACAATAGGATTTCTGAATTGGAGCATCAGAAATCAGAGCTTGCAGGCAAAGTTTCTACACTAGAGCAGGAGATTACAAATGCCCAAATAAGGCAATATAATACAGAAGTTTCTTTATTAGAAGAGAGTTTAAACTTTCAGGAATATAGGAAAGAGCAGACAAATGCCTGGAATATTCAGGCAAAACAAGATGTAGAACAAAATGAAAAATTGGACTTATTAGAAGAAGACACTAAAGATTACAAGTTAAAAATTATAGCAGACATAGCAAGATTAAATGCCAAAATTGAGCCATTAGAAACAGCAGTCCAATCTTTGGCAAAAACTAGCGAGACAAAATGGGCTTCTTATAATGCAGACAGAAATGTTTATCAAGCATCAATAGCAAGAACAGAAGAACTTGTAAAATCTATAAGAGAATTAAAGCAGGAATATTCTTCTCTCAAAGAGTCATATTCAGAGCTTAAAAAATCACAGTCAAGTCAGGAAGAATCAGATGCCTTCATAAAAGTAGAGATTAACTCTATCAGCAAAAAAATTGAAGACCTTGAAATGAAATTAAGAGGTACAACGAATAAATAAAAAATCTCTTTAAAACATTTATATACTCGAAAAAACTTCAAATTTTGTGTTAACGCTGGAAGAAATCGAACATTTGAAGAAAGCAGGAAAAATTGCATCAGAAGTTGTAAAATATGCAAAATCAATTATAAAACCAAAAATGCCTCTTTTGGAATTAGCTGAAAAAATTGAAGCAAAAATAATTGAGCTAAAAGGAAAGCCAGCATTTCCAGTTAATCTTTCAATTAATGAAATAGCTGCTCATTATACTCCATCATTCGGCGACAAAGAACTAGCTCACGGTTTATTAAAAGTTGACTTGGGAGTTCAGATAAATGGCTATGTTGCAGACACTGCATTTTCAATTGATTTAGAAAATTTAGAAGAAAATAAAGAATTAATTGAATCAGCTGAATTAGCACTTGAAAAAGCGCTTGAAAAAATAAAATTTAGCATTAAATTAGCAGAAATAGGCAGCGCAATTGAAAAAGCAATAAGGCAGTTTAATTTTACTCCGATTCATAATCTTTCGGGCCATTCAATCGGAAAATACGATTTGCATGCAGGAGTTACAATCCCTAATTATGATGCTGGGCAGTCAGATTTAATTGATGAAGGAGTTTTTGCAATAGAGCCATTCTCAACTCTCGGTATTGGATTAGTAAAAGACGGCAAGCCGTCAGGAATTTATCACCTAACCAAAGAAGGAAATGTTCGGGATACTTTCGCAAGAGAAGTCTTAGCATTTATCCAGGATGAATATGAAACACTTCCATTTTGTTCAAGATGGATCCAAAAACAGTTTGGTACAAGAGGTTTATTAGCATTAAGAAGAATAGAAGAAGCAGGTCTTCTGCATCACTATCCCCAATTAACTGAAAAAGGAAATGGCAAAGTTGCACAGGCCGAGCATACGATAATCATAACCAAAAAAGAAAAGATAATTACAACTCAATAATTAGAGTTTCAATGCTTCAATTAATTCACCTTGCTGTAAAATAAACATTTTTCCATATTCTGATTCATTTAATTTTTCCCAAAATTCTCCTGCCTGCCTGAAAAACCTTGTGCCCAATTTATAATAACCATTATCAAGAGCCAAAAATGAAACAGGAACAAGGCTATCTATTATTTCTTTATGCAATCTTCTTTCTTCATCAGAATGTATATCAAATTGCCCTACGCATCTTGTTGTCCTATCCATAAATCCCAAAATTAATTGCATATTGTATTCATCAAAAGCATCATATAATGTCTGTTTATAATGATTTATCCACTCCCTTGCATCTATTTGTTCAAACCATTGTTTCTGAAATTCTTCAACTGCAGCTGCATCTAACCTTCCAGCAGTTCTAAATACCAACTGTTCAGGTTCACCAGGGACAATAATCGGCTTTGCTCCTTCTACAAATATCACTTGAGGTGTAGTCGCTAACCTAACCATTTGTTCCAAGTAATCTAAGTGAAATATTGTAAAATTTCTATTAAAAACTCCATTTCTTAAATCAAAAAAAGATTCAGGCCTCTTTTCAGGTTCATAACCTCTATTTAACATAAGGTTCTGCAAAGCATGATTTTGAAAAAAAGACTTTCTAAATTCACCAACTAATAAATGAAGCCTTTCAGTTTTTTTAACATCAAAATTCCTATATAATAAATATTCACTCAAGCTTCGAACTTTAGTCATGAATTTAGAATATTATCACTATTTTTAAAAATATGTAAAAATTGTATTATTAACCTGCATAAAGAGGACTGCTGGTTTCTAATCCTACTTTTGCACTTTGCATAAAGAATTCTTCAATCTTCTTGTATCTTTTTGCAGTTTCAGCAGATACAGAAGTCTTAACCTTTCTAAAGGCCTCTGCAAAATCAGCTTTTGTTACCTGTGCAGCATTAACATCGTTTCTTAAAGCATTCATTGCAGCTTCTCTAACTAAAGCCTCAATATCAGCTCCAACAAATCCTTCAGTTTCTTTAACTAACTCATTAATACTGACATTTTTTGCAATAGGTGTGTTTTTCAAATGCACTGTAAATATTTTCTTTCTGCTTTCTTCATCAGGCACATCAACAAGAATTACTCTGTCAAATCTTCCCGGCCTTAGCAAAGCAGGGTCAAGCATGTCTGGCCTGTTTGTTGCTCCAATTATAGTAACATCTTTCAATCCTTCTAATCCATCCATTTCAGCAAGCAATTGATTCAAAACCCGTTCAGTAACCTTTGTCCCCATTTCAATTCCTCTTCTGCCAGCTAAAGCATCAATTTCATCAAAAAATACAACACAAGGTGCAACCTGTCTTGCTCTCTCAAATATCTTCCTTACTCCTTCTTCAGATTTTCCAACCCACATAGACAAGAGTGACGGTCCTTTGACTTGTATAAAATTAGCTTCAGACTCTTTGGCAACAGCTTTTGCCAATAATGTTTTTCCAGTTCCTGGCGGCCCATAAAGTAAAATTCCTCTTGGAGGCCTAATTCCCAGTCTCTTAAAACTTTCAGGATTTTTAATAGGCCATTCGACAGCTTCTTTTAATGATTCTTTAGTTTTTTCAAGCCCACCAATATCTTCCCATCCAATGTTAGGTGTTTCAACAAAAACTTCTCTCATCGCGCTAGGCCTTACAACTCTCAATGAGTCTTCAAAATCAATATTTCTAATTATCATCTTATCTAAAACTTCAGCAGGTATTGGCTCTTCACCTTCTAGTTTTAATTCAGGCAAAACTTTTCTTAAAACATTCATTGCAGCTTCTTTTGTCAAAGCAGCCAAATCTGCTCCGACAAACCCGTGAGTTCTGCCGGCTAAAGCATCAAGATTCACATCTTTCGCAAGAGGCATATTTCTTGTATGAATTTTCAGAATATTTAATCTCGCTTCTTTGTCAGGAACAGAAATTTCAATTTCCCTGTCAAATCTTCCAGGTCTTCTAAGTGCCTGGTCTAAAGAATTAACTCTGTTTGTTGCTCCAATCACAACAACCTTTCCTCTTGTTTTCAACCCATCCATCATTGTCAATAATTGAGAAACAACTCTTCTCTCAACCTCCCCCTGAACCTCTTCTCTTTTTGGAGCA
>CAYIRC010000029.1:0-7257 GCA_964365855.1 Candidatus Woesearchaeota archaeon | reverse complement strand
TGTCAGGAAGCTTGAGAGGAAGACAAAATATGTATAATCATCTTGATATGATGGTAAGAGGAGCTGAAAAAACAATAACTCTTGTTACTACAGCTGAAGGCTTAAACAGAAAGCTTGAGGCTTTGATGCCTGCTCTTGAAAAAGCAAAGAAGCGGGGTGTTAACATTAGAGTTGCTGCTCCTATTGTACCTGAAAATATAAAAATTGCAAAAGAGCTGGCTAAATATGCAGAAGTTAAGGATATTACTGATTCAGGATTGAAAGGAAGATTTGCTGTTATTGATTCTGAACAATTAATGTTCATGCTTTTAGATGACAAATCCGTGCATCCAAATTATGATGTTGCTGTTTGGCTTTCCACACCGTATTTTTCACAGGTATTAGAAAATATGTTTGATAAATCCTGGAAAGAACTTTCCCCTCTGGGAAAGGTTAAGTTAAAAGCTAAATAATTATTTTTCAAAAGTAAAGTATTAAAACAGCTAATTGCGATTAAGATTTATGTTTATAGATATACACTGCCATATTGAAGTATATGGTGACAAAATCAATGAAGTAGTTGAGAGAGCGAAAAAAGCGGGTGTTGGAATTATGATAAACAGCGGGACAGATGCAAAGACAAACAGAGAGGCTTTGCGTTTTGCCAGAAAATTTGATGAAGTTAAATGCTCTCTCGGAATTTATCCTATTCATGCACTTGCTATGACTGACAAGCAAGTCAATGATGAAATTGAATTTATTAAGGAAAATCAAAATGAGATTGTTGCAATCGGCGAAGTTGGAATTGACCTTAAAGAAAGCGAGGAATACGAAAAGCAGAGCAAAAATTTTAAGAAATTTATTGAACTTGCCATTAAACTTGACAAACCAATAATCGTCCACTCGAGAAAAGCTGAAGAAGAATGCGTCGATATTCTTGAACAATTTAACATTAAGAAAATAATTATGCATTGCTTTTCAGGGAATTTCAAATTGGTTAAAAAAATAATAGAAAAGGGTTGGACAATGAGCATCCCGACAAGCATTAAACATACAGAATATTTTCAGAAAATAGCTGAAATGGCTCCTTTAACCCAATTATTATGTGAGACAGATTCTCCTTTCTTGCATCCTGATAAATTGAGGAATAATGAGCCTGCTTTTGTTGTTGAAAGCTATAAAAAAATAGCTGAAATCAAGAAAATGAAGATTGAAGATGTTGAGAGGCAAATAGAGAAAAATTATAGGAAACTGTTTGAGACTCTTTGATATTTTAACCTTAAAGTTTTCTTAGAACATCACCGCAACTTATAAAAACAATCTTTCTTATTAATTTTAAAGGTGACAATGGATATTAATACTTGGCAGCAATTATTTCTTCCTGCTTTGCTTGGAGGGGTTGGAGGCTTAACCAGAGGATTCATCGGACTGCTTAAGGCATTATCATTACGAAGACGAATCATTTGGGGATATTATGCGATAACTGTTTTGATTGCAGTTGTGATTGGAATTTTTACAGGAGTTATTTTTAATTTTGATTACAGGCTTGCTTTACTTGCAGGTTATGCAGGGACAGATATTTTAGAAGGAATTTACAAGAGCTTCGCAGTCCAAAAAGTTTATATCGGTGCTTTGAAGAAAAATGGCAAATAAAGGAGTTGTTGAATTTATCAGAGAGGCGCGCAAAAGAGGGTTTGATGATTATGAAATAAAAGAGCCTTTATTAAAACAGGGATGGCCTCTTGAAGAAATTGAAAAATCTTTTGCTTATCTAAAACCAAAATTTGAATATAAAAATAAAATTTCTATTTTTCTTGATTCTGATATTCTTAAAGCTATTGAAAAAAGAGCTAAGAAAAACATATTTACTATCCCAGAACAGATTGAAGACATATTAAGAAGAAGCTGCATAAATTCCAAAAAGATAGCTTCACGCTCTGAAAAAATTGATGATTTGCTTGTTTCCATATTTTCAAGGCAGAGAAAAGGCAAGCCAAGAAACTGAAAAGATTTAAGAGCAGTAGTAAATGAATTCATAGCTAAATGAGAGTTTAAAGTTAATATTATAAAGTCTATTAATTCTTTAGTTAAATGGAAAAAATAACCAAGATTATTATTGCCGTTGGAATTATTGTTATTGCCGGGCTTGCAATTTTTCTGGTTAAAAGCAATCTGTTCATAACTGCTAAAGCTGTTAAAAATGAAAATGCTGTAAATATTGCGCCTGTGAAAATAAATTATGATAATATTGAGAAAGAGCTGTCAAGGCTTTCTCTTGTGAGAGACATGCCTGAAAAAGGCGAGATTATGCTGATGTTTTATAATTTTAATACCAGGCAGAGGCAATGGGAGAAGTCTTATTTAATTACAAAAAACGGATTTAAAGAAGGCAGCTCTGAAAGCCCTGATTTTACCATAATGATGCATTCAAAATATTTAACTGTCCTGACAAACCAGAATCTCTGCGGTGTTATTGCAAAGGCAAAAGAAACAGGTGATTTTGGCATGGAAACAGGAATGTCAAAAGCAGGGCTTTTATGGAAATATAAAAGCATGATGAAGTACAAGTCATGTTTTGGATTATAGGGTTATCTCCATCTTCTTAATGTAATTCTGGATAAATTGAACAGCATGTTATTACTTACTGCATTAAAGAGGGCTTGCTTGACTGGTATATAAAAGAGCTGCTTAAACAGAGTGGTATGAAGAAAGGTTTAAATAATGTTTAAATAATGTTTAAACATGGAAATAATCAAAGAAACTATAAAATGGGGGAATTCTGCAGGAGTTCTTTTGCCGAAAGGATGGCTTGGAAGCCAGGTGAAGATTATTCTTATTGAAAGAAGCTTAGAAATAAAAAAAGAAGTTTTAAGGATTCTTGATAATTATTTAGAAGATATATTGGGTATATACTTAACAGGAAGTTATGCAAGGAATGAACAAACAAAGAAAAGTGACATAGACATAATTGCAATTACAAACAGAACAAGAAAAGAGATTATATCTGGCAAATATCACATATCCCTTGCAACTCTAGATGGAATAAAAGAAACTTTAGATAAAAATCCAGAATTAATCCTGCCAAGAATTATAGAGGCTAAAGTTATAATCAACAGCAACTTATTAGAAGAATTAAGAAGCTGGAAAGTTGATAAAGATTCATTTAAGAGATTTATTTCAGATACAAGAGAAACAATAAAGATTAACAAAGAGATGCTTAAGCTTGATAGAGAGATGAATAGAGATGCTTCTGGAAGTGTTGTTTACTCCATTATCTTAAGATTGAGAAGTGTCTTTTTAATAAATTGCCTTTTGAAAAAGAAGGATTACAAGAAAAGAGATTTTTTAAAATGGATTAAAGAAGGCATAGAAGAAGATATTAGTGATGCTTATGAGATTTATGAAAGTGTGAGAGATGAAAAGAAAGCCAAAATTAAAATAACATTAGAAAAGGCTAAGAAACTCATTAAATTTCTGAAAACAAAAATTAATGACAAATAGGAAAAAGAGGATAGAAAGAAGGATTGAAGCACTGAAAGAGCAGTTAGAGCTTCATGAAAGAAAAAAAGAGCATGCAAAACAAGAAGGAAAACTTGAACTTGCAGATTATTATCAAAGAGAAATTAAAGCCAGAAAAAGAACATTAGAAGAAGCTGAACATATATTGAATAAACAATCTTAAGGACTGTGTAGCCCGTAGACATATATCACTGGGCTGTGTACATTTGCTTGAGTGATAGATAATCTTTTAAATTAAGGATTAAGTTATTTTTTATGGGAAAGTGGGCAAAAAAAGCTCAAAGAAGAATTGAGCAGGAAGAAGAAGCGCGCTCTGAAGATTCATCATTTAAAGGAATTTATGTAAAAATTAATGGCCAAACTTATATGGGAATGATGGGGGATTTTGTCCGTGAAAAGAATATTGAAAGATTAAGACAAATATTGCCTGATGGATGGGAGAACATCAGAATGATAAAGAAAGAAAAACTGCCTGCTAATCTAAGGCGACTCGAAGAGCTGGACAAGATTGACCCTAGAAGAGGGTATATAGAAATACCTACTGATGAACCTGAAAGAATGTTTTTTCTATATAGATATGATTCTGATTCAGATAAATATTGCCCTCTTAAGCCTGACCAGGCTATTTTTGTTTTAATTGGAGAGCTCAAATATGATGTTCCAAGAAGACCAAGGCTTCCTGAAAGGTCGCTGGCTTCAAGGTTGCCTGAAAGAACCAAGCAAATGATTTTTTATAACTAAGACAGATTTTTAAAAGTTTTATAAAATAAATTTTATATTCGGCAAATTCAATATTTTGGTTTTTTTATTAATAAAAAGTAATGACAAACTTATTTTTTTTAGAATAATAATATTTAAATAAACAGTCAAGCAAGAAATTGTATGACTATAAAAAAGAGCATTAGAATGATTTCATCGCTTTTGATGATACTCACAATTTCTGTTTTATCAATAGCTGTTTTTGCTTCTGCGATTTCCGAAATTACAGGCATCCGGACAGAGCCAGCTTATCCAAATCTTGACCAACTAATAAAAATTTATGCAGATATTCCAAATCCAGATGCTATAGATTATGTAACGTTATACTATAAGATAAACGATAGCAGAGTAAAAGATGAAGAATTCAGCGGGCCTTATGTTGATGATTATGCTTACATATCCAATCCATCTCCAGGAGACAATATTCTTGTCCAATATTATATTAATGCAACATATAATGATTTAAGTTCTTTACAATCTGGTTGGCAGAATTTTAGGTATGATGGAAGCGCTCCTTCCACTAGCATAATCTTTAAGGGCCCTCAATATAACTGGTTTGTAATTTCTGACAGCAAAATTGAATTGTCATGTAATGATACTATTTCAGGATGCAAGGAAATAATATATTATATAAATGGCGAAGAAAAAATTGTTGTTGGAGATAAAGCAGAATTCTCATTGACAGGAGAAGATGGAGAAAACGAAATAAGATATTATTCAACTGACAGGGCAGGAAATAAAGAAGTTGAAGAAACGCAAGACTTAATATTAGACAATACTGCTCCAAGCGTTGAAGATGATTATGCGCATAAGAATCAATGGATAAATGAAGAAAAAACAGTTACAATAACTGCAGAAGATTCTGGAAGCGGGATTAAAGAAATAACTTACTGCATTGATGGAAGTTGCACAACTGTGAATGATGATGAAACGCAATTCAAGCTTGAAGACCCTGCAATAATGGAAATAAAATACTGGGCAATAGATAATTTAGGGCAAAAATCAGAAGAGAAAGAATTCATAGCAAAAATTGATTTGGTTGCACCTGGTGTTTGGGATAATACTCCCGACATATGGCAAAATGCTCCTTTTGATATAACTTTTACAGATACAACAAGTGCTTCTTTGTCTCCTGTAACTATTTATTATAAATTATGGAAAGTTGGTGAAGATATGCCAATAGATTACTTAACTACAACTGACAAGATTTCAATTTTAGAAGATGGAGAATACAATCTAAAATATTATGCAAGAGATGATGCTGGAAATGTGGAACCAGAAAAAGATGGAAGAAGCACTGCAAAGTTGGATACAACAAAGCCAACAATAACAGATGATTATTTACTTAATGGAATATGGACAAATCAAGATGCGAGGATAACATTTACTGCTTCTGATTTGCTTTCTGGATTAAAAGAAGTTAGATACTGTGCAGGAATTGCGTGTGTTCCAACTGTAACATCTGTTCTTTATTATATTTTTATTGGAAATACAAATGATGTTTTAAGATATGAGGCAGAAGATAATGCAGGAAATACTGCTGATGTTCAAGAGATTAAGGTTATGATTGACCATATTATTCCTATAACAACTGATGATGCTCCAAGTTGGTGGCAAAATAAAGATTTTATTATTAACTTAACTGCTTCTGATGATGGGCTTTCATCAGTAAAGACTTATTATAAAATTGATGGGAACAGCTGGATTGAAGGAAACACCATACCAATAACGCAAATTGGAAAATATGATGTTTATTATTATTCACAAGATGATGCTGGAAATAAAGAAGATGAAAAGACAATTTTAGTTCGGTTAGATAAAACAGCTCCAAGGGCTTATATTGAGGGAATGCCTGAAGCATGGCAGAAAGTGCCTGCAACAATTAGTGCAAGATGCGATGATGAAACAGGCGGAAGCGGATGCAACAGCTATTATAATAGACTGTTCATTTCTGATGATGAGATAACGAGTTGCCCGCAGAATTACAGCAAGTATAACAGCACTTATATCAAATCACCACAAATAATAACATCACATTCATGGGTTTGCTCTGCTGCTGTTGATAATGCTATAAATATTGGATTTTCAAATCCTGTTGAAATTTTAGTTGATAGCGAGATGCCTGAAGTTGAGATAACTTCGCCAAGCGACAATTCCATTTTAATTGGAAATACGGAGATTTTTGCTGCAGCTTCAGATGTATTAAGCGGAATTGCATCTGTTGAATATAAGCTAACTAATGGAATAACGGTTGTAAAAACAGGGGTATTAGCTTACAATGGAGAAAAATATACTGCTATGATAACAGATGCAATGAAAGACATTCCAGCAGGAACTTATGATTTAATTGTAATTGCAAAAGACAATGTCGGAAATGAGAAAGAAGACAAGATAACACTGACTGCAGCGCAGTATATACTTCCAAAGATTACTTCAATTGTTTCAAGCGCAGAATACGGGACAAATTCAACATTGCAATACAGCATTTTCTTTTCAGTAAGAAATGCCACAAAGATAAGAATGAAAATGTCTGATTTAACTTCTGGAATAACGAGCTATACCTCTGAACAATTAAATGCAAGATTAGTTTACAATGGAAAAGAGTATCCTGTAAGAAATGGCTACGCAGGAGAATGGATTGAGCTTGAAGAAACAACTGCAGGAGCAGAAGGAACAGTAATTTTTATGCTTGACATTAAAGATTACATGATTCCTGGAAATTATCAGGTTGATTATAAGTTTGAAGCAAACTAATAAAACTTAATATGAAAAGAAAAAATTTTATTTCGATTATCTTTGTATTTTTCTTAGTCCTTCCTTTTTCTCTTGCTTTTGAAACAGAATGGATACATGGAAGTGTGAATATAAATCCTGGCGGGATTAAGCTAAATATAACAAATCCTATTCAAGCAAATATAACTTCCTGCACTAATGGCTCTGAAAAATGCTCTGGAACAACTTATTATACTTGTGTAAATCAAGTTTGGGTTAATCAGGGAC
>CAYIRC010000028.1:0-7620 GCA_964365855.1 Candidatus Woesearchaeota archaeon | reverse complement strand
CAATTGGAGGCTTAAAGAATACCCAACAGCTTGCTGTGATTGGGATTCTTTATTTAGCTTCTTTTTCCTAAAGTTCAAATTTTTCTCTCGTATAATCTCCTGTTTTAGGATTAAGCTCCATTATCCTTTTAAGCTTCCAATTTTTAACTTTCGGATTCTCTGAAATTAAAAGATTTAGATAACATGATGGCACATATAGAATCGTTATATCTTCTCTCTTTTTATATTTCGCATCTCTTTTTTTATGCCACCAGCTTCCTTCAAGACAATACACTCTTCTTTTTTCTCTTGAACAGATAATTCCAAAATGTCCCTCTAGCATGAATTAACTGGATGATTTTTCTTTTTAAACTTATGAATTTTACAGAATATATATTAAAAAATTAGCTTCCTGTGACAGTTATTGCCTGGACAGCACAGCTTTCTGCAGCTTCTTTCGCGCATTTCTTGTCAGTTTTAGCTTTCTTCACAACAGCTTTATCACCATCCATTTTAAAAACTTCAGGGCAAATACTCTCGCATGCCCCGCACCCAATGCACTTCTCTTTGTCTATTTTTACTGTAAACATAATATTTTTAAATTATTTCTTTTTATAAATTTTTCTCAGATGAATCTTTTAATTTTTTATATTCTTTATCAACATGTTTTTGCAGTTCATCCAGTAGCTTTTTATTTTCAGGCTTTAATAAATGCGTATATCTTGCCTGAAACTTAAAATACTCTTCAATTTTAAGCGGCTCTGAATTTTCGCTTAAAGTTAATTTCCCATTTTCAATTTCATAAATAGGCCAGGTATTTGTTTTAAACGCCATTAAAGAACTATCATGAGCCATATCAGTTTCAATTCCCCAGCCAGGAATGCACGGGCATAAAATCTCAACATAAGCAGGGCCATCGGCAGACAGTGCTTTTTTTATTTTTTTGTTTAAGTCATAAAGATTATGCAAAGAAGCTGTTGCAACATAAGGAATATTATGGCTTGCCACAATTTGAGGCATTGGCTTTCTGAACTGGCTTTTGCCTATAATTTTTTTACCAATTGGCGTTGTAGTTGTCCAGGAATATTTTTCAGTCGCACCTGACCTTTGTACTCCTGTATTTTCATAAGCTTCATTATTTAAGCATATATAAACAAATTTATGCCCCCTTTCCAGCGCCCCGGACAATGCCTGAAGCCCAATATCATATGTTCCGCCATCCCCTCCAATTGCAATGACATTAACATCTTTCTTGCCTTGCCTATTCAACGCTTCTCTAACACCAGAAGCAACTGCAGCCGCATTTTCAAACGCAGCATGAATCCACGGAACTTTCCATGATGTCAAAGGATATAATGTTGAAAAAACTTCAGGGCATCCTGTTGCTTGTACAATAACTGTATTTTTTCCAGCTGCTTTTAAAATATGCCTTATAGCAATTGCTTCCCCGCATCCCATGCACGCACTATGTCCTGAAGCAAAAAGCTCATCCTCTAAAATTAAGTCAGCCATTCCTCATCCTGCATGTCAAATGCTTTTTCAATATGCTTTCTTGTTATGTCTCTCCCGCCAAGCCCAGCTATGTATCCTTTTATTGAAATTTTTTTTCCAAAAAGAGCATCTCTTAGTTCTCCATATAAAATTCCTTTATTTCCAAAAGATACCGCTCTGTCAAGCACAATCAAATTTTTCAGGCTTTTGCACGAATCTACAGCTTTAATTAACTCATTTCTCGGGAAAGGCCTAAATAAAGAGATTTTAATCATGCCCACTCTCTGCCCCTCTGCTCTTAAAGAATCAACAACAGTTCTTGCTGTACCACATGTAGTCCCCATGCATAAAATTATTTTTTCAGCATCTTCAGTCTTATACGGCTCAATTAATGAATATTTTCTCTTGAATTTAGCATAAAATTCCTTCTGAATCTCTTTTATTGAATTAATTGATTTAACCAATTCTTCATTCTGCTGTTTCTTTATTTCCATGTAATAATTTGGTCCCGCAACAGGCCCCATTGTAACTGGTTTTTTAGGGTCAAGAATAAAAGGCATTTTTAATTTAGGTAAAAAACCATCAACATCTTTCTGAGAAGGCAGGTCAACATTTTCATAAACATGAGTCAAGACAAAGCCATCCATGCAAAACATTGAAGGAATCAAAACTTTTTCAGAAATCTTAAAGCACAGAATAGCCAAATCAACAGCTTCCTGTGTGCTTTCAGCATAAAATTGAATCCATCCCGAGTCCCTTTCAGCCATAGAGTCACTATGGTCATTCCAGATATTAATCGGAGCAGACAATGCTCTATTTGCAACCATCATAACAATAGGAAGTCTCATTCCTGAAGCAATGAAAAGCACTTCACTCATATACTTTAACCCTTGAGACGAAGTTGCAGTATAAGTTCTAACTCCAGTTGCAGAAGCTCCAATTGCAGCACTCATCGCAGAATGCTCAGATTCAGCATGGATTATTGTTGCATCTAATTCGCCATTTGCAATAAATTCAGCCATGGCTTCTGCATTATGTGTCTGGGGAGTAATCGGATAAATAGGTATAACTTCTGGCTTGCACATTGCAACTGCTTCTGCAACAGCTTTTGATGCTTCTTCAATTTTCTTCATTTTTAACCTCGACCATATTTATACATTTGACCGGGCATATTTTTGCGCATAATCCGCATCCTTTGCAATGCCTTTCAACGCATTCATAAAACCCTTCTGAATTTTTTTTAAAAGCAGCATCAGGGCAATAAAGCCAGCATTTTTTGCATTTTGTGCATTTTGAAAAATCAATAACCGGCTTAAAATTTTTAAAAGTTAATTTTTTATTCATTTCGGAATTTCCTGCTTTAGAAATAATAGCTCCCGGGTTTATACTAATTTTCATTTAATGCTTCCTCATAAGCTTCTTTTATTGCTCTTTTATTTTGTTCAATAACTTTTTCTTTACCAGCAAATCTTTGTTCAATTGCTTTCAAAAGAGATTCTAATTTTACAACTTTTGTAACAGCTGCAAATGTTCCAAGAAGAATTGTGTTAATTATTGGCTTGCCAAAAATTTCAATTGCTTTTTTTGTTGCATCCTGCGTAAAGAATCCTTTGATTTTTAATCCTGAATTCACAATAACCTTATTTTTCACGCCTGCAGAAGCATTTGTTAATTCCAATAAAAGAGGGTCAAAAACAATTGCATAATCCGGCTCATAAATCTGCTCCCTTAATTGAATTGGTTTGTTTGAAATCCTGACAAATGACGTGCTTGGCGAGCCTCGTCTTTCAACACCAAAAAAAGGAAATGCTTGCACATAATTCCCATCATAAAATGCAGCTATAGCTAATAATTGTGCAGTTGTTACAGCACCCTGCCCCCCAAGACCATGAATTCTTATCTCAATTATATCTTTCCCATCGTTTTTATTCATAGACTATATTCGAGAATCTGGATATATAAATTTTTGTAAGCATAATCATTCAGCTATCTGTTTTAATTTTTTTAATACTACTTCATCTTTAATTCTTTTTTTCAAACTCAATATCCTCTTAACTATAAACACAGCTATCGCAATAAAGACAAGTGAAATTAATCCAACATATGTTGAGCTATTATCAAATAAATTTCTGATTACAGAGCCGGTTATTACAGAGCCCGAATCAAAAATAAAAAATTCTTCTACAGCAGGTTTAGTTTCATCATACTCTCTCACAACAATTTTTAGTATATCCTTACTAGCACTGGATATATCTAATATAACTTGATGTTCATTATTATCGGGCTTAACCTCTATAATTTTCTCAGATATGTTTTGCCCCTTAGAATTAATAACACTAAAAACCAAATTTATACTGTCTAAAAAGTTTCCTTTAACAGAATAATTAACTCTAAGCTCTTTCTTAGACTCTAATGAAATCTTGGATAAATGCACGTTTAAAACAGGTTTTATAATAATTATATTAAGAGAGATACTTTGATTTCGTTCAATGCATTTTAGCTCAAGTTCTGGATTTTTGTCTAAGGACTGCGGGGCTTTTAGTTTAAGCATAAACCTAACAATCTCTCCGACACCAATATTCTTTATTTCTTTAGACTCAACTACACTGGAAAGGTCGCCTTTTCCTGCTAGTTTGCAGCTATTGAGAAATATTCCCCCAACATTCTTTATTGTTATTTCAAATGTTTTTTCTTCATTAGGATAAGCAATTATATCTCCTATCTCACTTATTTCAAATCCCCCTTTAGGTATACTTGCATACGACCCCCCGCCTCCACTGCTTCCTCCTCCAGGTATATTAGTATTTGCAGGTGGGCTTGTTGATGTAGAAACTGAAAATAAAGATGAAGAATGGTTTGAGTTTCCTGCATAATCATTTACATACAAATTAAAAATATAATCCCCAATAGTGTCTACATTAAAAGTTGTAGGCAAGCAATTAGCTATGCTAGTATTCTGTTTTACAATATTCCCGCTTGCAAACTGAACATTATACAGGCATGAAGTCGGAGACATATCTAGAATAGAAAAAGAAAGAGGGATATTATTCCAGCTTGTTTTTGTTCCTATTGGCTCACTTAAAGTAATTGAAGGGGCTATTGTGTCAACATAAAAGGTTTTGTTTCCATTAAAAGCAAAATTACCCTGCGAATCATTGCATTTTATGTTCCATATATATGCTCCATCTGGCAAGGTTAAATTAAATACATTTTCTGAATTATTCAAAGGATTCGTATTTGTCTGGTTTAATTCAAAACTGCCATTAAAATTCCCAAAAAGCTCGCAACTTTCCAAATCAACATCTTCTGGAACAAATGCAAAACTAATTTTATAAGAGTTAAAATAAACTCCTATTGGGTAAATCAGAGTTACTGTAGGAGCTCCAATTTTTACAGAAAATACAGTACTTTTTACAGCCAAATTTCCTAAGCTGTCATTAGCATATAAACTTAAATTATATTCTCCATCTCCTTGAACACTGAAACTTGAGTTTTCACAATTTATCAGCGATACATTTTCTCCATTATTTATATTATACAAACAACTTTGAAGATGAGCATCTGAAACTGCAAAACCTAGTACTATAAAGTTATTATATCCATAAGCTGCCCCATCTTGAGGAGATTCTATATTTAAATTAGGGGCTGTTGTGTCAAGGGTTACATTCAGCCACCTTGTTATTGCTATAGAAGAATGATTTTCATCACCAGAAGAAACAGCAGTTATATTGTAATATCCATTTATCCTTATAGGGGTTACATTCTCTCCGTTAGTCAAAGTTACATCTTGTCCATCAAGAAAAATTGTAACACCCCCATATAATCTTGTTGCAGTTAGGTTATATTGTTCAGGATAATCAATTGTAACATTGTTTTCTTGATTATTCAAAAGTAATGCTACGCTTCCTTCTGCTTTGTTTATTACATAATTTATTTGCTCTGAACTTGAAGAATAATTCTGATTTTCTTCTGATGAGCAATTAACACTATATTCTCCCGCTGCCCTGACAATTTCTTGTCCAGCTTCACTTGTTTTATCAATTCCGTTAATATACAATTTTGTCTGCAACCCATCTGTATTAGAGCATGAAAAATTTGAAGGGGTATTATAAGTTATTGGATAGTTTGGAGTCGTAATAACATTAGTTGTTGGTATTGCTTTATTTATTATAAACTGCGATAAATTAGTTGATGTTGTGTAATTTTGGCTTTCTGTAAGCGAACAGTTAAAATTCCATAAATCTGCTCCAAGCAAAATAGATTCACTTGAATTAATTATAGCATCATTCAGATTTAAGACAGGTGTTCCAATACCTGAAACAATAGAACAAGAAGGAGTTATATAATTCTTATATTGTTGCGGGCTTGTTTTGTCAAAAGTTAGAGAAAGCTCTGAAGAAGCTTTATTTATAGTCAGCAAGCTTGCTGAAAGCCCGGATGTGTAATTTTGGCTTTCTGTAATATTGCATTTTATATTATGCGAGCCGGCTGATAAAACTATTGATACGGGATTTAAAACCTCTAAATTATTAATATATATCTTTGGACTCCCAAAAGAAGAAGGGCAATTAAATGTTAATTCTGTGTTATAATCATATGTCCACCCTGGCGGTGATGGCAATAAAGTAAGTATATTTGTTGCTTTGCTGACTGAATAATACCTTAAGTTAGTATAATTCAAATTTCCCATGCTGTCATTTGCCCACCATTTGTAAGAATAAGTTCCTGCTGCTAAATCATTTATACTGAATCTATAAACACTGCCATTATTTGTTATGTCATTTGTATAATTAATGCCATTAAATTCAATCCAGACATTTCCAGGATTTTCTTCTGTAATTGTGACATTAAAGACATAGCTCCGCCCAGAAGCATAAGCAGAATTATTACTAGGGCTTTCAGAATAATTTGAAAATAATGGCAGGGAATTATCCAAGATTGTGTAGTCAAGAGAAACATTAAACAATTTAGGGCTTAATCCTGCTTCATCGCTGGTAAAATAAGCTTTGTATTGAAAATATCTCCCTGTTAGATTTATATTGCTTAAGTTTGCATTCTGCCATATTCCATCAGCACAGAAAGATTGAGAGCAGTTTTTAACTTGAAAGGTTAGGTTTGTTGTTTTTAATACTGATGAAAAAGCTCTTGCAGCCCCATTTGCCACATTAAAATTTGTTATCTGCTTAGTCCATGTTGTTCCAGAATCAGATGATTTGTAAACGTCTTCATTTCCGTCTATTATATACACGGTGTTATTATCTCCAAGCATAGAGATTCCATTATGGGCATCTCCAATATCAAAATCACTCGAAACCTTTGTCCATGTTGTTCCAGAATCAGAGGATTTCCATACAGCTATTAAGTCTAAAATATAAAGATTATCGTTCCCATCAATAACCATTGCAGTTGCATCATTTCCCTCTGCTACGCCATTATAGTCATCATTTATTTTTGTCCATGTTGTTCCAGAATCAGAGGATTTCCATACATCAGCGCCAGTATCAACTGTTATTAGGACATTGGAGCTGTTAACTACAAGCCCTGCAGAAGCTTTAGAGCTGAATGAAGCTGCTGCTTTTGTCCATGTTGTTCCAGAATCAGAGGATTTCCATACATCTTGACCTCCCTCAATTATATACAGATTATTATTTTTATCAATAGCAACAGCATCAGGATTTTGTCCTTCTGCGCCATTATAGTCATCATTTATTTTTGTCCATGTTGCCCCATAATCTCGACTTGCCCATACCTGTTGATTATAAATTATAAAATAAGCTTTAGAAGAATTAAAAAAAGACGCTTTTGCCCCATTTGCTTCTGCTCCAGTATAATCATCTTTTACTAAATCCCATGTCACCCCCATATCTATGCTGTTCCAGACATCAGCATTGTCATCTGCTACATAAAGATAGTTTTTTGTTGGAAGCGAATAAGAAGCAGTTAAATTCTCCCATCTCGCAACGCTTCCTGCATCAAAAATCCTGCTTGTATAATTTCCGCTTAAATTATTTCCAGACAAAATAACCCCGTTAGTATTATATATTGTATTGTTATAGGTTCCATTATTAAAATCATCCTGATTTAAATCATTAAAATTAGCAGATACAAATATTAAACCAAAGATAATTATAGCTAATAACCAACCTCTTT
>CAYIRC010000027.1:0-8459 GCA_964365855.1 Candidatus Woesearchaeota archaeon | reverse complement strand
TTGAAAATCTCATGAAAAATTTTATAGAATTCATTAATAAAAATAAAAAAATGAACCCTATTGAACTAGCAGGAAGAGCACATTATCAATTTGAGAAAATACATCCATTCGGAGACGGAAATGGGAGGATTGGAAGACTTTTAATGAATTTTATTTTATGGCATAATGGATATCCCATGCTTATTATAGAATACAAAAAAAGAAGTTCTTATTATAAAGCGTTGCAAAAAGACGAAGATCATTTTGTTTCTTATTTCATAAGAAGGTATTTAATGGTTCATAAAAAAAGGTACTTAAAATAAACCTGCTAATTCTCTTCTTTTTATACTTTATCTTACAATAGCATTATAATCCTATTATAATAATTTATGCTTTTTGCTTTCTTTTTAGCAATAAGTCTTTATATTTTTCCAGCTCTTTATTTGCTTCAATATCAAAACAAACCCCTGCTAAGAGGAGATTAAAAGGAAATTGCTTTTCTTTATCACAATGTCCTAATTTTATATGCAAAAGTTCATGTAAAAGTGCCGCCAAATTATTATATCTTAGAAAGTTTTTAATTTTTATTTTGTATTCCTTTTTCTCTTTTATCTTATCTACAAAATTTTTAACCATAAATGCCCAGAACTTATATTTTAATCCTTCTTTTATTTCATTTACTCTATTATAAAATTGTGGATAAATTTTTGTATCATTATCTATTTTTATTCTTTTTCTCCAGTATTTCGCAGAGTTCTCCAGCTCTTTTTGAGAATTTATTGTTTGACTATTCATTAACAATTTCTTTGGAACACGAATGTAGTTTAAGCATATTCTTAATTAAAATTGCTATATACTTAAAAATATTTTCATTATTAAATATAGCAAGTCAATAATTTTCAGCAATCAATTCATAAAATGCCTGAGGATGCTTGCATGCAGGGCAGGTTAAAGGAGCTTCCTTTCCTTCGTGCACATAACCGCAGTTTCTGCATCTCCATTTCACAGATTTATCTTTTCTGAATACTTTTCCAGACTTGACATTCTCAAGCAGTTTCCTGTATCTTTTTTCATGTTGCTCCTCAACTTCTACAATCTGCTTAAAGCTTTCTGCAATCTCCTTAAAGCCCTCTTGCCTTGCAGTTTTTTCAAATCTTGGATAAAGTGTTCCCCATTCCATTTTTTCGCCATTTGCAGCTTCAGAAAGATTTTTTTCAGTGCTCTCTATTTTTCCAGCAGGATAATCCGCAGTTATCTCAGCCATTCCGCCTTCCAGATGCTGAAAAAAAACTTTTGCATGCTCTTTTTCATTGTCAGCAGTTTCCAGAAAAATAGCAGAAATCTGCTCAAACCCCTCTTTTTTTGCAACGCTTGAAAAATAAGTATACCTGTTTCTCGCCTGGCTTTCTCCTGCAAATGCCTTCAGGATATTTTTTTCAGTTTCACTTCCTTTTAGGCTCATAAGAATTTTACAAGAAACAAACTTTTAAATTTATTTCTCTTCCTCGTCTTTAATTCCATGCAAAGTTAGAAAAAACTGTGCTTCATTGTCAGGAAGATTTGGCGAGTCAATTAATTTTGCAACTCTGCTTCCTTGTTTCCCTCTTCTCAAATATAATCTAAACGTCGAATTATGGACAATAAACCCATTTGCAATATAATTTTGCATTTTTGACACAGAAAAATCATAAAACTTTTCTTTTATAGCATTTTCTTTTATATCAATTTCCCTTATTTTTTCAAAGGTAATATCTCCATTTAAAAGTCTAAATATGAAATCAATTTTTTGCTTTATCTGCCTGTCTTTTATATTGCAGTTCATCAGTGATTTCAAGGCATTTCCCAATTCTTTTCTGTTAATCCATTTGTAATCAGAGCTCCTTGGTTTTATTATTTTAGAAAATCCCAATCCGCAGGATTCTAAAAGAGTTCTCAATCCATGCCTGTCAATTGGCATCATTTCCTTTGAATATGTTTCTTGTTGAAGTCTTATGCAATCAATTAACCTTTGCTGATTATCAGTTGCCGTAAAACCAATCTGTAAATATTTAACTATATCTCTATTAGTTATCCTTAAAACATTAATTTTCTTTTTTCCAATATCAAATTTTATTGTAGATCTTATTCCAAATCTTAATAAAAATAACTGTAAATATTTCAATATTAAATTATTTTTTTGAACAACTGAAATAAAATCCCTTTTCTTATAAATATGCCATTCTGCATCAAAAAACCCTTTTATAAATGCCCCGACAATCTCTGTTTTTGATTTTCCAATTTCATTTAAGATATCGGGCAGAAAAAGTTTAAATATTTCAGCAATTTCTTTTGAATTAATATTTAGTGTGTAACAGTTCTTGTTGCTCATTTTTGTAATTTTTCCATCAATGTTAAAGCATTGTTTAAATAATGAACTATAGCATTGCAACACTTCAGCTCTCCCGTTCCTGAACCTTAATCCTCTGCTTTCTAAATTTCCATCTCCGATAAAATATCCAAAAATTTGCCCTAATTCTTTATTAAGATACTCGGGTATTTTCAAATCTTTATGTTTATGGCTGAAAACAGGCTCAAGCTGAAGTAACTGCTCTTCTGCAAAATATTCCTGTAAATTATCCAAAACTTCAAACGAAGTCGGAAACTGCTGATTTAATACCCTTCTAAACTGCCTTGGAGTTAACCCAATTTTATCACAGATTTTTTTTCTGGAAATTTTATTATTCTCTAATTTATTTTTAATTAATTCAACACTTTCTTTCTGAATTTTTCCAATTCTTTTAATTTTGAATAAAGGCAATGCTCTATCCTCACCAATAATCTCAATTTTTCCTGCCTGTGCAACAAAATCGCCTTCTTTTAATTCTTTAGCTTCTTTTTCCTTTATTTCAAAATTTTTAATAGTAAAAAATCTGTGAAGTCCAGAGCATTTAATCTGATGATTTGTCTTTATATTGTAAATTTCTTTAACATCTGGATTTACAAAGACCTGTTCAGGTTCAGACTCTTTGATTTTTATTTCAGAAAAATCACCTGACAAAACGTTATTATTTTTCATATTTTTAATTTCTACAATTTCTCCATTGCTTAATTGTATTAAACTATCGCCTGACAGACAAGCGTGCCCGACTATGTTGCCCCCGACAGGAGTTGTGGGGTCTCCAAACATCATTGCAGGATTTGACATTACCTGATTTGTAACATAAACAGCCAGATTATGCTGTTCAGCCATCTTCATCAAATTATGCAAATATCTATTTAATTTCTGCTGTCTGTCTGCCAATTGCCCTCTTCCTGCAAATTCCGCCCTAAAATGCGCAGTCAAAGAATCAATTATAACTAGCTTAATTGGCTCTCCGTCCTTTATCATTTCATTTATCTTGTCAACAAGAAGAATCTGATGGTCAGAATTAAAAGCTCTTGCAACTAAAATATTTTTTAAAACTTTTTCAGGTGAAGCTCCAATCCCTTCTGCAATCTGTCTTATTCTTTCAGGTCGAAATGTACCTTCAGTGTCAATAAACACAGCTTTGCCATCTGCTCCGCCTTGTTCTTTGGGTAATTGAATATTTACAGCAAGCTGAAAAGCAAGCTGGCTTTTTCCGCTTCCAAAAGCACCATAAGCTTCTGTCAAAGCTCTTGTTTCAATCCCTCTTCCTCCCAGAAGATTATTCAAATTCGTAGAGCCAGTAGTTATATATCCAACATCTTCGCGTCTCTTTGCGAATTCAACGCCATCCATAAATCCAAGATTAAGCATTCCTCGTGCAGCCTGAATCGCCTTTCGCGCAACAGCCTCCCCAATTCCTGCTAACTCAGATAAAACAACCGGGCTCATTACAGCAAGCCCCATTAAATCATAAACACCGGCAGCATCTAATTTAGCAGCAATTCCCGGACCAATCCCAGGTATATCTGTTAATTTCTTTGTTTCCTCTTCCATCTCTTTTTCATCGCTCTTTGTCATTCACCAAAAAAAGGAACCCTCTTTATAAATATTGTATTACTTAAAAATACATTACCAAATATCCAAAAAACTCTGATAAGTTTACCACATGTCAAAATCGTAAGATTTTGAGCACTGTCAGAAACTTTTAGTCAAGTTCCTTGACATCAAAAAGTTCTTGAGTTTTTGTTTTGGACTTTTGGATGATCAAGATGCAATCACATCTTTTAAGATGTGGTTTTCGTCAAGCATCTTGACATAACTAGATAAACAAAAATAATGCTAAAGCTAAGTCAATTACCAAAAAAGCTAAAAATACTCCATCTTCCACTCTTCCTCCAGTGCGTATTTTTCCAGAGGATTTAAACTTAAAAGGCCATAATGGATTTATCCCTTCCAGAGTTAAGCTATCTGCGAATAAGTGGCCCCCATAACCCAAGAAAAATGGCAGGGCAATTACTGGCCAAAAAAATGCAAATAAAATAGAAAGCAAAACACAAATAGTAAAGCTATGAACAAACCCCCTATGCTTGAAAATAAATTGAAAAACACTAAATATTTTTTTCCTACCAAGGTAAGAGAATCCAGTATCGATGTCAGGAGCGATACTTGCTATTAGCACCACTGGAATGAAAGCTATTTTGTAGGTTATACTTGTTAAGAAAAAAAGAATAATCCCTGCCCCAATCGCAAGATGCGTTCGCAACATCATTTAACTTTAAAATTGCGCAGAAATTTAAACTTATCTCTTTAAGTAAAATATTAAAAAGATAAAGTTGTTAAAAAAAGAATGATTTGGCAGGATATAATTGTTGCAATTGCTAATATTCTCTTTGGCTATTCTTTAGTCTATCAGGTTTATGTAGGGTTCAAAAAGAAAAAAGGATTTCTTTCATTGCAAACATCTCTGTTAACAACAATAGGGCTATATACAATATCAATAGGTTATTTGAGTTTAAATCTTATTATTTCCACAATAATCTCATTATTTAATGGAACTCTATGGCTGATATTACTTCTGCAGGCAATATTGTATGAAAAAGCATAACTTATGTTTTTGATTCAAATTCCTTTATCAGCTCTTCAGGATGAACATCCTCTACATTTTCAATAGTAAATTCAGTTGTGTTATATAGATTGTTATTTCTTACATTGCCTGTAAAAATCTTTTCATCGCCAAGCATCTGGTTTTTCTTTTCAGTAAATTTTTCAAGAGAAAAAATTTCCTCATCATTCAGTCCAAGCTTGTTGATTTGTTCGCCGAATAATACGCTTCTTATCGTCTCGCTTCCATCATCTAATACAATATTTAACAAAGCTCTTTTCTTTGGCGATATCTTGCCGTGCATTGCGCATTCAGAATCCACAGCTTTCTTTCCGCATTCAGGACAAACTTCAAAATATCGTGGCTCAAAAGACTGGACAATAACTGCTCTTACTTTAATTGTATCCCCTGGTTTTACTTCTTTTATTTTTTTCATGTTATAACTCTTTTTTGTCACAACACTTTCAATCTTCTCCTTGCTTAGCTTGATGTCTCCAAAAGAAGAGAGATGGACTTCGCCATTTCGAATATTTCCATTTGAAATTTCAACAATATCCCCCGCCTTTATCTTTTCATTTTCAATTAAAGAAATATGATTAGTATCCCATAAAACAACCCTGGCATTCGAGCTTTCATCAGCAAGAATTAAATTTGCTACCTTGCCTTCTTTCCCATTTTTATTGTATACCCTAACAGGAAAAATCTCAAGAATTTTTCCGACAACATTAGCTCTTTTCATTCCATGAACAATTTCAGAAAGCTTCATTCTTTCTTGGTCAAAATTAATGCCTAATTCAGCGGCCACTATTTGTGCTGCTCCTTCTTTAGACACAAGCCCTGAAAGCTTTGCCCTTTTAGCCTCAATCTTGCGCTCTATCTCCTCAACACTTATTCCTGAAGACCCAGATATTCGAGTAAGTAACTGGCTATAATTATCCATTACACTTAAAGACATTATTCATTTAAAAGTATTTTGCTTTAAATGAATTAAAATCCCTAAACAAAAGGATTATATATTAAACTATATATTAAAAGGTATAAAAGGAGGTGTAAAAATGGCAAAGTTGACCGCTTGGCTTGTAACTCTTATAGGAGTTTTACTGGTTTTAGTGCTTATAGCTCCATCTGTATTTTTAACAGCATGGGTAAACTGGATTATTGCTTTAGTAGTATTAGTCATAGGAATTAGCAAACTTGTAAGAAATTACAGTTATAAACCCGCTCCAGTCTCCAAAAGAAGATAAAACCATTATTTGAATTTTTAATTTCTTTATATTTTCTATAAAAGATTATGTTTATAAACCATTAAGAGTAGAATTCACTATGGGAATAGTAGCAGTAATCGTAAAAATAATGCCTACCTCGCCTAAAGTAGATCTCGAGGCTATTAAAAAATCATCAAAAAATGTTTTAGAGTCAGAAGGAGCAAAAAATATTTCTTTTGAAGAAAAAGAAATTGCATTCGGTCTCAAAGCAGTTCTAGTAAAATTTGCCTGGCCTGAAGAAAAAGATACAGGCTTAATTGAAAATAGGCTATCTGGAATCGACCAGGTTTCTTCAGTTTTAATAGAAGATTACAGAAGAGCCTTTGGCTAAAATTATTTAAAATCTATTTTCTTTAAAAAAAAATGTTAACACCAGAACAAGCTAAAGAATTAAAAAAACAGTTATCAGAACAAATTAATCACTTGCCTAAAGAACAAAAAGAGCAAGCACAAAAACAAATAGATTCTTTGTCTAATGAAGCTCTCGAGTCAATGGTAAAACAGCAGCAAAATAAAAATAATATATTTAGGTTAATCTCAAATAAGCAAGTCGAATCAGTAATTATCGGAGAGAGCAGTGAAGCATTAGGGGTACTGGAAATAAATCCTATCTCAATGGGTCATGCATTAGTAATCCCAAAGCACCCGATAGAAAATATAAAAGAAATCACTAGCAAAATAGCGTCATTTACTAATGAATTATCGGAAAAAATTAAATCATCGCTCAATGCAAAAAATATAAAAATATTTCCGGAAAAAAAATTTGGTGAAGTTATAATTGAATTAATACCTGAATATGATGTTCCTGTATCGAAAGATTCGCCAAGAAAAAAAGCAGAAAAATCCGAATTGGAAGAAACAGCAAGAAAGATTAATATTATAAAAAAGAAGTCAGAAACTATTAAGATAAAAAAGCCAGTAAAACATAAAGAGAAGATTCTAAAATTGGATAAAAGAATACCATAAATAATAAAGCAAGTAAAAAAGCAGGTGTAAATGGAATGCCTTCTTTAATATAGACCCTTTTCTTGGCGTTTCTTATTAATTTTATGTCTTCCAAACTTAGTCCATGAACGCTCTTTGCAATAAGTCTTCCTTTGATTCGGATTTCTTTCTCAAGCCAGTCGCCCTCAGTTAAATTCTCCGGTTCAATAAGTTTAATCATGCAAATATCTAGCGATTTAAAATATAAATAAAGAATGCTCATTAAAATGATAAAAATTGCCAGTATTAAAGTAGAGGGTAATATCACAAACATTACAACTGCACAAAATGAAGGTATAAAAATCAGCATTTTTTTAGTGGAAAATTGTTTCTTGAGCTCAAATAAAAACTGTTTCTTGTTTTTTATAACTAAAAAAATGCTGTAAACTAAACTATAAATTGCTCCAAAAAAGAATAATAAAAATATGAACTCTAAAGAATAAGTTAAAAGATTGCTAAAAGAACCAAAAGGCAAAATACATCCAATACCTATTAAAAGTTTGGTATCACCTCCAGCAAATAGTTTAGTATAATAAAATAAGTTAGCCACTATTAAAAAAGCTATAAATCCTATAATTCCAAATAAAAAGAAAGTATAATTTTCAGTAAAGATAGAGTAAAACAATTTATAAGCAAGGGCAAATGCAATCAAAGAAAAGTTTACCCAGTTTGGAACCTCTCGTTTTTTCATATCACAAATAATAGCCGCTATAACCCAAATTAAAGCAAATACAAAAAGAAAATAATACACATACATGAATGTAAAAAATAAATCCTATTTATTAAGTTATCCAATTACTTGCCCTGGTCTTTTTTCTGAAATCCCAGACTATAGTCAAGGACATCACAAAGTCCTTGAGTTTGTTCGTGGACTTTGGGAAACAGAAAACAAAACAAAGAGCAGGAATTTGTTTTCTGCATTAATATTTCCACAGTTTGTCATTGACTACATCAAGATTTGCTGACAAATTGCAAATCTTGTGTGCTCAAGAACTTTCAGTTCTTGACATTTAGGGAAAGACTAATGTCTTTCACTACAGAAGCAAAGCTTGATTTTCTGCCCTTTTTGTATTTATTGTAGCGCATTTTTGCTTTCCTGTCCCCTTTAGTTCTGCGCTTGCTGGGTAAGCCATAATCCATACTGAAACAAGCGTATTGCTCTTTAAAAATTTACCCAGCTATTTGTTTAATGTATGTCCAGGTGACATATGTCACCAGGATAATTAGAACCGAAAATTAGTTC
>CAYIRC010000026.1:0-9393 GCA_964365855.1 Candidatus Woesearchaeota archaeon | reverse complement strand
TATTTCTGCAGTTTGTCGTTGACTAGATAGGGAAAGACTTATGTCTTTCACTATATGTTATATTAAATTAATTCTTTGCAATGGCAAAAACAGTTTTTAACGCCACAATAATTGTTGCAGGCACAAATAAGACAAGCAATGCCCCCAAGATTGAAGAAACAAATTTTCCTATATTAATTCCCATTATAGCTGCACTCAATACCAATCCCGATATTCCTGCATAACTTACAATAACAAGCGCGACAGAAGCAAATAAAAATGTCTTGACATCTTTCTCAGAAACAAAATAACCTACAACCAATCCCAATATCGAAAGTATTCCCAGTATAATAGGATTTATATTCGACCCTGCAAAAAAACCGATTACAATCGCAAGTACAATACCTGCAAAAAATGCCCAGGCACCAAACAAATTTTCTCGTGAACGGATTACCATATCTTTTTATTGAATTTAAAAGAACTTCAATTTATTTAAAACTTTCTCTTATTTGTAATTAATAGAAAGATTTATAAACTTGTGGTAATTTTGTAGTTACAACATAATTAATCTACAATGAAAACAAACATTACATTATTGGGCCTTTTTTGTATTTTGTTTATAGGCCTTGCAAATGCAACTATTGAATTTACTCCTAATCCATTAACACTTAATGCCTCACACAATCAAGATTTAACAATTTCCTTTGCTCTTAATAATACTGATTTAACTAATTATACTTCTATCAATTGGGCACAAAGTATTACCCCAAAAGGCTTATGGAAGCAATTGCCTGTTTCAGATACTCTAAATTCTGGCGAAGTAAAACCCTTCCAGGCAATATTGTCTGTTCCACAGTATATATCTAGTCCATTTAGTCCTAGTTTAACTGCTAATCTAAGCAACAATACTTTTTCAAAAATCATTTCCATTCCAATTACAATACAAATGATAAGTTCTCCTTCACTTTCGTTATCAAAAATACAAGAATTAACAAATACTCAAAATGGCACTCTTAACATAACAAATACAGGCAACACACTATTAAGCAGTATAATTTTATCTGCTTCAGGTATTATTCCCTTGGCTTTTTCAAGCAATAATTTGAATTTGAATCCAGGCAGCTCCATAGTAGTTACAGCATATCCAACAGCAAATTTGGACAAGTTGAACTTAGGAGAAAACACTATTACAATAACAGCATCAACAATAACAGCATCAGCAACAACCTCCTTTTCGCAATTATCAAAATCATTCTGTGATAAAGGAAATATAAACACCTCGAAGCTTGAAATTGTTTCAATTAAAGATGTCTCCTCTGAAAATGACTGGGAATGGAAACCTCAGGACGATATTAAAGTTGATGTTAAAATCAGAAATGAAATAGGTGATAACCAAGATTTTACAGTTACACTAGGAATCTATGATGTTGATACAGATTCATTCGTAGAAATAAATGATGATGATACTATTGAACAGGAAATTTCAATAGATGATGGTAAATCAGATACAGTAGAATTTGAATTCGCAATCCCCAATGAATTAACTTATAACGACCAATATTTAGTTTATGTTAAAGCTTACCCTACTGATGAGGAAAGTAAAATATGTAATTCAAATTATCAAAAACTTGTGAAAGTAGTTCAAGAGACAAGAGAAGTTATTTTAAATAATTTTGACGTTTCTCAGGAAGCTGCACCAGGAGATTTGATAAAGGTTACAGCTAGAGTTTATAATATTGGAAAAAACGATGAGAGCAAAGTTAAAATTATTCTTAAAAATACAAAGCTTGGCTTGAATCAGGAAGTAGTGATTAATAATTTGGACCAGTCAGACTCAAAAAAAGTAGAATTTGAATTTCAAGTCCCGCAAAATGCCCAGTCAGGAATTTATACATTGCAATTTAGCACAATGTTTGATTATAGAAAATCAGATGATATCTATAAGAAAACTTCTGAACAAGTTTCTCAAAAAACTTGGGAATCTCAGTTAAAAATTATTGGTACAGATTCTGAAACTACTCCAATTGTAACTATCTCAACATCATTCGACCCCAACACTGCACAAGCAGGCAAGAATTTAGTAGTAAAGGCTGTAATTTCAAACGTAGACACAAATACATCAACATTTAGTATAAATGTAAATGGTTTTTTAAATTGGGCTACTTTAGACTCAATTTCAGACAGGTCAATAACATTAAGGTCTGGCGAGAGCAAAGAAGTTACATTCAATTTCAATGTAGACAAAGCTGCAAAAGCTGATAACTCATTTGTAGTTGAAGTTAGGTCTGGGGATAAATTACAGGCTAAAACAGTCCCAGTAAATATTAAAGCAATAGATTCATTCGGTAGCAATCTTTTTTCTGGCAATGGTTTAATCTGGGTAATTGGAGCAATTAATCTTATACTAATCATTTTAATTGTATTTGTTGCTGTAAGGCTGTCAAGAAGATAGAATCTAATGTTTTATTAATAGAAAAGACATAATTTTTTTATGAATAATAAAGTGGTGCGTAATTTAATTGTCAGATATTTTTTATTAATTCTATTAGGCTTGGGTAATTTAAGTATTATTTATTTTCTATTTACGCCTTTGACAGTTTATCCAGTATTTCTATTTTTTAAACAATTTTATAATGCTCATCTCTCAACTGGCAATGTAATTCAAATAGGTATAGACAATATTAGGCTAATATCAGCATGCATCGCTGGTGCAGCTTATTACCTGCTCTTAATCTTAAATCTGGCAACCCCTCTAAATTTTAAGAAAAGAATGCAGAGTCTAGCTTTTCTTATTTTTTCTTTTTTGATTTTGAACATTATCAGGATTATTGTTTTTTCTATATTTTTCTTGAAAAAATATCCTTTTTTTGATTTAAGCCATGAATTAGTTTGGTATTTTGGAAGCAGTGTGCTGATAATAATCTTATGGTTTGTAAATGTTTGGCTATTCAAAATAAAAGAAATTCCGGTTTATACAGATGCCCGTAATCTTTTGCAAGACATGATAAATTCGAAAAATAGAACAAAAAGGCTATAAAGCTTTATTTTCTAGTTAATAGATGTTAAGTGAAATATTCACGCAAATTGTTAATTTTGTAGTTGGGAGTGTAGGGTCTTTAGGTTACTTCGGCATTTTCATTTTAATGGCAATTGAAAGTTCATTTATTCCCTTTCCTAGCGAGGCAGTCCTAATTCCCGCAGGCGTTTTAGTTTTACAAGGCAAAATGGCTGCGTCCCTTGTTTTTATATTTGCCTTAGCGGGGAGCTTAACAGGAGCAATTTTTAACTACTATTTTGCATATTATTTAGGAAGGGGTGCTGTAAACAAGTTAGTATTTAGATATGGCAAATTTTTCTTCCTTGACCATAATAGCATAACAAAATCAGAAAACTTTTTTGCTAAACATGGAGAGCTGGCTACTTTTATAGGAAGGCTGATTCCAGTAGTCAGACAGCTAATATCTCTTCCAGCAGGCTTTGGTAAGATGAACATTCTAAAATTTTCTTTATTTACTTCGCTCGGGGCAGGCATATGGATTATAATCTTAATTTATCTAGGATACCTATTTGGAGGTAATATAGATATAGTTAAACAGCATATAACCTCAATTACTTATGGAGTAATACTAATTTCCATTATTATAACAGCAGTTTATATTATCAAGAAAAGAAAAAAATTTTATTGCTCCAATTGGGTCTAATACTCCGTAACTTGCTATGATATTTTTTCGTTCCCAATTGGAGGCTTAAAGAATACCCCACAGCTTTATGTGATTGGGATTCTTTATTGAGTATTTCTATTCTTAGCGTCAATTATAGACTGCACCTCATACTTCTCAGCAGCAGGAAGTATTTCACAATTATTTACAGTTATCATTTGGCAATTTCCATTTTGGGTTATTTTAGTTTCATTGCCTGCTTGTATTAATATCACTACATTATTCGGATTTGATTTACATGAAGCATAAGTTAAATTATTTTTATCAGCAAGGTCTTTGTCTGGAACAGCACCCTTAACTTTTAAGAAGTTATTTGCAAGAAAACTTGCGATTGAAGAAACTCCTAGTGAGCTTTGAGGGCATTGGGAAAGGTCTGTGCCATTCACGCTTATATAGATTGTGTCTTCTTTAGGATAATAAGTTTTGCCTTCATCCATTGGTACATTATTTGTTCTAGGGTCATTTCTTAAATATAAATTATAAACATAAGTTTGATTGCCTTCATTAAAATTATAATAATAATGATAGACATCTAGTTCTCCAAATTTTTCTTTTGTAAACGCCAGTCCGTGATATTCAAATTTTTTAAGGCTGCCTATTACTGACGAAGAAATTAGCAATATTACCAATAAGAATCCCATAACACCGAAAATCCAGTATAGCTCTTTATGATTATTCTCAACCGGCTTTTCTTTGGGATTTCCCCCCTTCTTATTTACAGATTTTTTTCCTTTTTCCATAGTTCTACATTAAATTCAGATATTTTAAACTTTTCTTATACAAGGACGTTGATTTTCCTCATTTGCGCCTTGACTAGATAAGACTATCATCTTTCACTATAAGCTCTAATTAATCTTAAATATTTTATATAAAAATGCATCAACAGCACGCATATTTCCTTCTATAAATACGCAATTATCCTTTTGAACAATGCTGTTATTCTCTGCCTGTTTCCATACTATCAAATTATCTGTGCAATCTTTTTCTGGAAGATTTTTGTCGCACTTTCCATAACAAGCAGATTGTACTCTATTAGAAAATCTGCCAAGATTAGAGCTTATTTCATATGAAATCACATCACTATCAGACACTATATACAATGGTTTTTCTGTATAATCCTGCAAAGAAAATTTTAAGTTAATTGGAATTCCGTCACTTGATGTAGGCGAATTAGTAAATACAAAATTTTGTTCTCCTGATTTCAAAACCCACTTGTCGCCTATATTTTCAACACCTTTATTTGAAGAATTTGTTTTTTGCTCGCTGCCTCCCGCATAAGAAAGAAAAGCATAGCCTGCTGTGCTCCCAAGTAAAATAATAAGCAACAGCGCTGTTACAATTCTTGAGTTTCTTTTTGACCGCGCTTCAAGCTCTTCCTTTGTCCTAATTTTTCGCATTCAAAACTAAGCAAGGTTTACTTTAAAAATTTATAGAAAAATAAAGAAAAAAGAAAAAAATAAAAAATTTCTTTATCTTTTAAGCTGTTGCTGTGGTTGTATCTAATGTAGCACTTGTAGACGAAGTACCTGTGTACTTCTTGCCTATAGTTGTATCAACAATTTGGGTCGTTAAGAACTTTGCTGCATTAACTGTGTCGCCGGCATTATAGCCTGCAACAAGTGTAGCAACTTTGCCTCCAGTCCTATCAAATGTTTGGATTAAGAATTGTCCTGCTCCAACACTAGTCTTTGCAGTAAATGCTTCACCACACATAGGTGTAGAACTTCCTAACAAGCTAGCAGCAAGTGAGTTAACACAGCTTCCTCCAATAACAATTAAGTTCTTTTCAGAAACCGATGAAACTTCAGCATCAGTTATTTGAACTGAGCCAAGATTCTTAACACTTCCGCTTCCAGCACTGCCTGCTGTAACTGTGACTCCTGGTGCTGTGAACAATATATCAAGATACATTTGAGCAGATGGTGTCATTAATGTGGCCCGTCCATTTTCATTTGTTCTTGATTCCATTGTTACAAGTGTACCATATTTGTCAACAGCTGCGCTCTTATAGACATCTGAATCATATGTTGCAAATCCAGAATTTGTTCCATTGAACACCGGAGTTCCAACAGCAATTTCAGTTGTTCCTGCAGTTCCCAAAGGAAGACAGATGAAGTTGCCATATGTTGAATCATCCCATTTCTTAGGTTCAATATACAATATAGCTGGTCCGCTTGTCCTGTTGAAGTTACATGTTGGATTACGTATCCCGCTAATATTTGCGTTAGCTTCAGTTCCACCCACATTAGGGCTAAACGACCAGTTAATGCCATTTAACATAAGACTTGGATTTACAGTTGCGTTTCCTATATCTGTTCCAGTTACATCCAAAGTACTAAGGCCATTTGGCAAAATTACATCTGTTCCATTAGGTATAACTGTGTCCTTTAAGAAAGCTATCCATCCTCCACTCTTCAACTTTATTCTTGGGAATACAGTTTTAGTAGTGGCGGCACTGCTCCATGTTATGTTAACAGCTGTTCCTGCTTCAAGAACATTTACTGTATAGCCTGTACCTCCGAAGAAGTTCTGGCCAGCCTTTGTGTACGTATTAGTGCTATTAGCTACTGTAACCTTTTGGGATTCACCAGTTATAACATCACTAAAAGTAACAGTTCCAGCTGCAGCAGTATCTATAGAGATATCATCAACACTGATAATTGCTCCAGCATCTCCTTGGTTAATAACAATCCAATCACCAACAAGAGCATTTTCTCCCTCTAAGACATGTATTTGTCCTTTATTGCTTGCAACCGATTGATGTGCAAGTAAAGGTTGAATTGCTGTTGCTGTTGTGTCGTTATCATACACATATGTCAATCTTTGTTCTCCTTTACTTCCCGCTCTTGCGCTTGTAAAGCTAACATATCCATACTGATTATTGTCTGTTTCAACAATAACTTTGCTTCTATCTGTGTCAGTTAATTTTGGAACAGCTCCACCAAATTGAACTTTCAATCCGCCAAAAACAGGGTCTGTGAATGTATCACCTTCTCCTATATGGTCTAATTGTGATTTAGCCATTGCTATAGCAACAGTGAAACCAGATATAGTTCCTCCAGTAGCTGTATTTGCAGCAACAATATTACCAGTTGTACCCTTTATTGTTGTTTGGTCAGCACCTTGCTTTACAGCATTGCCGTTGCCAATCAATAGAGTATTAGCTCCAAGGATAAGTTCGATATTTCTAATATCACCTGCATATGCTGGATGTGTAATGTCTTTAACATAGACATTGAAATCTCCTGTATAAGAGTAACTAGAACCCTTGGTTACAGTCTTAGAAACACCATCTACAGTTAATTTAGCATCACTACTTGAAGTTGATACCAAATCTATAGTATGGTCTTTTCCTCCAACACTTACTGTTTTAGATTCTCCACCTGCGACAGTAACTGTTTGACCAGCACCATATAAATAAAGTGCGGTCGCTGTTGAGCTTGCGCCTATAACATACTCTACTCCAAGTATCTTAATCTTCTGACCTTGTACATTTGTAGTGTCAGTGACATTAAGATTCTTTGTAAAGCTTAATGTATAGTTATATAATGGGGCAGTGGCAACTGTACCTGCATCTAGATACAAAACAGGGTCTTTAATATCTCCTCCGCTTGTTCCAAATACACTTACTGTTGCTCCTGGTTTTATTGTTTGTGTATAGCTGTATTCTGTGCCTTTTAAGTCTACTACTTTTGCATCGCCAAGCACGCTTGGTAATTCATTAGAAGATAGAGATGCAACAGGGGCATTTATGGCATCACCATAATATATCTTTCTTGAGCCCTTGCTTCCTAAGTTTACAGAATCTCCACCGCTTCCTACTGCGCTACTCGATGAGCCAGAAGATGCGGTTTGTTTAGCTAATTCAGCTTGCAAACTAACTGCTACGTCAGTAACAGCGGCAAGGTCTGTTGAGCCTTGTGGTAGGTTTGAGCCATACACAACAGCAACAGGTGCATTGCCTCCAGCAACGAATGGTGCTGGATAATTTGCTGCGACTGCAAGTCCGATTGTTGAGCCAATCATAACTGTGCTAGCCAACACTGATACTATTTTTTTGAAATTTAACATTTATATTTTAACCTCCTTTCAGCTTTTACTCTTAGCAGTCCCGCAGGACCCCTCGAAGAGGAGATTGCTCTTTTAATTTGCAATCCGCTGTACGTCTATTGGTATTAAGATACCAATAACGTTAAGCTTTATGAGTAATAAGAGTAGCAAAATTTTCTTTAAAAAGCTTTCGTCAAATTTTTACTCCCATACAAGTAGTACCGAGGAGAGACTAAACTTTATTTATAAAGCTTATGGTACTACTTAATAGAAAAACACTAAAAATCCATTTTGTTATTTTAGTCTTTTAAGTATAAAATTACTATATATGGTATTATTACCCATATATTATATATTTAACATATAAATTTTTATATACCCTAAAATATATAAGGCATAAAATCACCTATATTATAATGGCGCAAAAAACAAAAACACGGGATATATCTATTGTCGAGGAAGGCGGAGCTTTTAATGCCTTTTTTAGGAAGTTTACAGGGGAGCAAAAAGAATACGATTTCGAGGGTATTTCTGCATTAAGAAAGCTATTAAGCAATGAAAAAGCAAGAATTATTCATACAATAAAAGAAAAATCTCCTGGTTCAATTTATGAACTCTCAAAAATATTGGGCAGAGATTTCAAGTCAGTAAATGCAGATATAAAGCTTCTAGAAAGATTTGGCTTTATTGACCTGATTTCAGAAAAAACAGGCAAGAGGGAAAGATTAAAACCACTTCTAGTTGTTGATTCTATTTATATCTCCTTAAAATTATGAACATAACTTTAAATCAGCAACAATCGTACCGGGCGCATCAGGGTATAAATATTCGCCTTCTCTGATTTCAAAACCACAGTTGCCCTTAATAATTGCCAAAATCTCTTCTGAACTCTGGTTGGATTCATAAGTAATATTAAGTATATACCCTTTTATCGGGCGATTAGCTCCAACCTGCCAGCTTGAGTCTATTAATCCTCTCAAGGTATTTTCCAGTACTTCACAAGCCCCAAGTTTAGAAATGCAAAAAGATTCTCTATGGCACTCTTTCATTAAATCCCCAACTTTGGAATAAGCAGGCTCATATCTCATAGCGCAGTCTGAAGTATATTCTGCAGCGCTTTCCAAAAATTGTGTAATGTCTCTTGATTCCTTTTTAACATCCGGGCTTTTTTGCCTTATCATAATGCCCATAAGTATCAAAAATACTATTACTACAATTACAATTATCAAAACAAATCCAACACCTTCTTCCTGCCCTTTTCTGTTCATTTTATTTGTTTTCCTGCAGCATAAATTTTGCCAAGTTCGCATTTTTCAAAACTTCCTCTTTCCTCAATACTGCACAATGCAACAAAAGCACTTAGAGGTATTCCATAATTGCTTGTCGAGTTAACAAGAGTGACTGTTTTGCAATTTGGATAATTTGCTTTAGTGCACTCACCTTCACCTTTCAAAGGATAAACTCTTTCAATCATTAAATAATCAAGATTCCAAAATCCTTTATAGCTTCTCCGCTCTCTTAATACAAGTATTTTATCAAGGTCTATGCATCCGCTGCACTCACTGCCTGTCCAGGAAAATTCAGGGCTTCCTGCCAGTTTTTGTACCATCTCTTTTGCCTCATTTTCTTGCATTATTGCTGCATC
>CAYIRC010000025.1:0-10176 GCA_964365855.1 Candidatus Woesearchaeota archaeon | reverse complement strand
AAAGCCTCTGGAGGGATTTGAACCCCCGACCTATGGTTCGTTTGAGACAAACATATTAATCTATACAAAACCATCGCTCTAGCCAACTGAGCTACAGAGGCTTGTTAATAAATTAGGATTGTTGGCGGTATTTAAGCTTTTTCCAATTCCAAAGGCAAATAAACCTAACAATAATAGTATTCCTGCTTTTGCTACTTTTTCCATTAATTGCTTATTTTAGATAACTTTTTAATTATTCTTATGTTAAGGAACTTGACTGAAACCACACCATTTATAGTGTGTAGTTCCTTGAGCCCAAGAAAATCATAATTTTCTGTGCATCCAAAAGTTCCAAACAAACTCAAGAACTTTTTGATTTAAAGAATAAAACGGCTCTGTAGTCTAGTGGTTAGAACATCTCCTTCACATGGAGGGAACCCAAGTTTGATTCTTGGCAGGGCTATTATAGTGAAAGACATAAGTCTTTCCCTATCTAGTCAACGACAATGTGCGGAATTATTAATGCAGAAAACAAATTCCTGCTCTTTGTTTTGTTTTCTGTCTCCCAAAGTCCACGAACAAACTTAAGGACTTTGTGATGTCCTTGACTATAATTATATAATCTTCAAATAATATGATAAAAAGAGAGTAGCATGAAAATCGGAAGAATTAGCATAGGGCGTCTTGAGTCAGGAGCATGGCGTGTTCAAGATATAGATGGGGCCTGGCAGATAAAAACCAAACAGAGAGAGGATGGGAAATATGCTGTTCAACTTTATAATGATAATGGAATATATATTAGAGATTTAGGAACTTTGAAAGATGGCTCTGTTAGGGATAGTGCAACACTGAATATTGCTATAAAACGGGCTGTAGAAGATTATGCAAGGGATTTGGATATGATTAATAAATGTACAGAGCCATATTCAACAAGATTGTTCTTTAGACTAAAAGAAAAATTTAGCTTCTGTGTTGGAACTCCGTTTACTGGATAGAAATTTTGAACTGATTTGATTCTGAAGGATTATAAATAAACTTATAAAGTAATTTATTTTGAGGATTTTAAACGGCCCTGTAGTCTAATGGCAGAACGTATCTTTGACGTAGATGAGGCCCAAGTTCGATTCTTGGCAGGGCCATTTTTGCATTAAATTTTAACTATAGTGAAAGACATAAGTCTTTCCCTATCTAGTCAACGACAAACTGCAGAAATATTAATGTCCTTGACTATAATGATAATTTTCAAAAAAGATTTATATATACTGTTTTATTGAATAATTTATGTTAAATAAAAGAGGGCAGGTGACGATTTTTGTCATAATTGCGCTGATAATAATTGGTGGGGTAATTGGATATTTTGCTGTTAAAGGAAATCTTGTTTTCTCAAATGTTCCTGGAGAACTAAAACCTGTTTTTGATTATTATGATGAGTGTATTAAGCAAGGAATTACAAGAGGAGTAAGCATAGCTGAAAGCCAGGCAGGATGGATAGAAACTCCTGATTTTATACCTGGAACTTATTATGCTCCTTCTTCATCACAGCTAAGTTTTCTTGGTCTGCCTGTTCCATATTGGCATTATATTTCCGGCAATGGCCTGGTAAAAAAACAAATTCCGACAAAGACTGAAATTGAAAACCAAATGGCAAGATATCTTGAAGAGGAAATTCAAAAATGCAATTTTGAACAATTTCATAATAAGGGTTTTAAGATTGATTTGGGAACCCCTTCTGCAAAAGTAAAAATAGCAGATACAAAAGTTAGTGTAAATCTTAATTCAGATGTTACGATTTCTAAAGACCAGCAGAGTGCCAGCAAGACAGACCATAATGTTGAAGTAAATACTAAATTTGGGAAGCTGTATAATACTGCGACAGGCATTTATAACAAAGAAATGAGCGATGCTTTCCTTGAGCAGTATGCCTCAGATGTTTTAAGGCTTTATGCGCCGGTTGATGGAGTTGAGCTGACCTGTGCACCAAAAATTTGGAAAACAAAAACAGTTTTTGAGGATATCAGGCAGGCTCTTCAAGCAAATATTGCTGCAATAAAATTCAAAGGCAATTATTATCAATTAAGTAAAGAGCAGGATAAATATTTTGTAGTCAATAAAGATGTTGACGAAGCTGTAAATCTTTTATATTTTACTGACTGGCCTACAAAAATTGTAATAACCGGAGCAGACAATGAGCTAATGGTTGCAGAACCTGTTGGCAATCAAGAGGGTCTTGGCATAATGGGCTTTTGCTATGCTCCTTACCATTTTGTTTATGACTTGCATTTTCCTGTTCTTATTCAGGTATATGACGGAACAGAGGTATTTCAGTTTCCAGTTGTGGTAGTGATTGATAAAAATATGCCTCGGAATGCAATGCCTGCTGTTGAAACAAGTGAACAAGAAGAATTTGATTTATGTGCGATAAAAGCGCAGGAACTTGAGGTTGATGTATTAGACATACATCTCACGGGAATTAATGCTAATGTCAGCTTCAAATGCTTTGACCAAGTTTGCAGACTGGGCGAAGCAAAGAATGGCAAACTTGAAACAAAAGCTCCGGCATGTATTAATGGGCTTTTGCAGATAAGCGCTGGAGGGTATGCTGATAAAAATATATTGCTCTCTTCAAACCAAGAGAGCAAAGTTGATGTTATACTTGACAGAGAATATGAGGTTGAAGTTGAGCTAAGAGTTGACGGAAAGCAGGCAAATGAAAATGCATTGATATCTTTTAGCGGGCAGAGAAGCGCTGCTGTAGCTTTGCCTGATGTTAAGAGTACAACATTATCTGAAGGAGCTTATAATGTAAGTGTTTTTGTATACAAAAATTCCAGCATATCTCTTCCACAAACAACAAAAGAACAATGTTTTGACACTGCAAAATCCGGTGTGCTGGGGCTTTTGGGAGCAACAGAGAAAAAGTGTGTTGATATAAGCATTCCTGAAACAAAGATAGAATCGGCATTAATTGGAGGAGGAAGAGGGGAAACTTATTTCTTACCAGACTTGCTAGAGAAAGGAAAGATAATTATAAATGTCGATGGTTTTCCAGAACCAAAATCACTTGATGAGCTGCAAAATAATTATGCGGCTTTTGAAGGTTCGAAAGTGGGGGTAGAATTTCCATGAATAAAGAATTCCAATCACAGCAAGTTGTAGGGTATTCTTTAAGCCTCCAATTGGGAACGAGAAAATATCGCAGCAAGCTAGGGGGTATTAGACTCAATTGGAGCAATAAAAAATTAATTTTGGCTTTTGTAATTCTTGTTTCTATAAACTTTTTTCAATTGATTTCAGCACAAGTTGGCGGAGAGGCAACTTATGCAAATCCTTATATTACAAGGCCGCCTCTTCCTCCGAATGGATACGACCCTCTTGATTTAAACACTTTTTGGCCTGTTGGAGGAGATATAAATCAATGCAAATTCAGACAGGATGTAATTCTTTTTGTACCACCAGGAGGATGCCAACCAAATATTGTAAGGTCTGACTTGCTTGCACAACAAAATGTTCCGGTTTACTGCCAGATAAATGCAATACAGGCAAATCCTCTTATAGATATAAATAAAGTTAATTATATTAATTTTATAGGCAATTATCCTCCAGAAGTTTTAGGGGCGGGATTTTACTATTCAAAGGCAGCATTGTGGACAAGAGATACTTTACTTAGCGACCCTATAATAAATAATATAGGGTATGTAACTATTCTTTTGAAGCAGCAACCTGATGAAAAAAAAATGCCTGATATTGTCAAAGTAAATTTAACTGCATACTTTGATTATAATGCTGAAAACGGCTTTGGAACAGGAACTGCTGTTTTTGACCTTAAGCCAGTATCAAGTGAGGAACAATGGAAATTGAAACAACATGAAAATAGTTTTTGGAACGGAAGATTTCATTTAAGGCTTGAACAAGCTGATTCTAATTTTGCTATAATTTCTATTTATTATGGAGATATTAAAGTTTCATCTAAACGGCTAGAAAAAGGAAAATCACCATCAGCTTCTGACCAGATGTATATAAGTGGATTTTTCTGTAGTATGGGAGTTCAAGCGGAATATTTGGGCTCTGAATCTGACGGGCCTAGAGCCAGAATTGAAATCAGAAACGGACAGGGCATTGACCAGTTTGAAGTTTACCAAGGCAGTAAATTTTTTAATGATAAGTGTTATGTCTCAAACATTGATGCTAAAAATATTGGGGTTAAAGTTGACCAGAAAACAATAGATGAAGCAAAGAAGACATTAAAAGCTGGCGAGACAGTTAAAGAAACTACCACGACTTCTATAGGAAATGTTACTATAATCTGCGGCAGCCAAAAAATTGAACTTTCGCTTAAAGAAACACAAAAAGGTGTAGAGCTTAAAGACACGCCTTTTGCAGATGCAGCTAGAGAAAATCTGTTTATGGAAACAATTAACATGTATCAAAAGATTGCAGATGAATTTACTGCTGCAAGAAGTGCATCTGTTGATGGTTCTCAAAGATATGGTGAAATTGCTCTTGACAAAGCTATTGAGCTTACAAGCTTAAAAGATGTCAGCAAGCCTATACTTAAAGGGCAACTTCTTGCAAAGATGCTGGAAAAATATCCAGATTCTATTGCTATTGATAAATACAGGGCAGATTTAGCTGAGATAAGCGAGAGAGATACAAGTGATTCCAGCAGTTACATAAGCTTAGATAATGGAGATGTTTATTCTCCAAGCAATTATAAAAATCCTGACCAGGCTTTTGCTACAATAAGGCTTGCAGATATAAATCTTCCTGAACAATCTTCAACAGCGACATTAAGCACAATAAATCCAACTGACAGCAAGTTTACACTTAAGGCTGGAGATGAACACGCATTTGCATCAGATACTCTTAAAGAATATCCAAAAATTTCAAAAATCGAAGTTGCTAGAATAAATGACCAGAGTTCAGTTGATATTATTGCTTACTGCATAAGAAATAAAGATAATGAAGCATACACTGAAACGCATACTTTACGGTTAGGCGACAATTTTGCACCTGTATGCAGCCTTACAAAAATAAAGCTGGATGATATAAATTTACAGCAGGTTTATAAAATTAAATTAACCCCAATTGTACAATCAACAAGAGTTCTTACTAATTTTTCTTTTGGAATTGGAATAGAAAAAAGCAACATAAAATTATCTACTGACAAAAAACTTGAAATGATTGATAACTTGAACAAGAGCATTGCAAAGTGGCAGAAAATTTCAGATACGTTAAGAAAAGTTGTTAAAGGATTAAATGGAGCATGCTTGGCAACTTCTACGATAATTACTGTGAAGAACTTTATAACTGGCCGTGGCGGGGCTGCACTGGCAAGAGAGCAGGTAATGAAGGGCCCTAATGGGTGGACTAAGAGATGCGAGAGTGCAATTGGAACAGGAAAAATTGACAGAGGGGATGGGAAAGCTTCAACAACAGTCAGCTATAGAACTTTAACTGAGTGTTATAATGCTGAATCAACGTATATTACTAATGAAGTTGACAAAAGAGCGCAGGTTATAAGTGATGTTAATGACAAGATTAAATCAATTGAAAGCCAGAGTGGTGTAACTTCTGATGGAGTAGTTAATAAACAGGAGGCAATTAAAGTTTATCTTAAAGATTTGCAAAGCAGGACTAATGACCCGTTTATTAAGAGCCTGCAAGGACCTAATATAGAAGGGTTTACACCGTATACTTATGAAGATTTAAGGGACTTGGATTATAATTTAAGACTTAAAAATCAAAATGTTCCTGGAGGCCAGGCCGGTTTTGAGGATGTTAAAGCGCGAATAACAGCTAATAAAAATTCGTATGACTCATATGTGCAGTCGAAAACTCTTTCTGATTTGTATGGCAGCAGCGGAAAAAATATTGCGTGGGCAGGGCAGAGAGTTAGAGAGCAAGTGCCTGCAAAAGCAAGAGTTTTAGATATAACTCAAGAAAATGGTGCGTATAAACTAAATGGCAAATCAATAACTACTGATGGAGTTACTTTTAAGTCAGGGTCTTATGGAATGCTTATCAATGGCGTGAAGAATGCTGATCCTAATAATCTTCAACAAAATGTGGAACATTATTTTGTTGTTGGCGATGCGCCGGATACTAATAGCAAGGTGTTTACTCCTCACGAGGTTTATAAGTTTACTGAAGATAGCAGCGGAAAAATAACTATATCTAAATCTGATTATACTGTTGATGATGGTATTACTAAATTCAAAGGAGATTATTACATTTCAAGTTTTGAAGATACAGGAGATAAAATTGAATCTAATCCTATACGCGGGGATGACAGAAATGTAAGATTTTTTGAAACCGGACCAGATAAAGGATTTGCATCAGTTGTTCCATTTAATGTTGTTGAGGGATGGTATGCAAAAGTAGAATCAAGCTATGGCCTTGGAAATAATATTCCAGCTTATGAAAGCTCGGGGCTTCCAAAAAGATGGAAAGTTTGCAATGTCGGAGCGAATGGAGCAATTGATGATTCTGACCAGTGCCAGGAAGTTATTGAAGGAATTTCGTCATCATATCCTATACTTGGCTTGAGTGCTGAAAAATCCAGAGAATTATTTTTGCAATCAAGAACTGCTTTACTTGAAGCCAGCTCGCAACACGGAAATCAGATGATAAAGATTGGAAAAGGTTTTGGAGGCACGCCTCTTGAATTGCCTTCAGGTACGCCTGTTTCACCTTATTCAGCTGTACAATGCCAAGATTTTATGAGCCCGAGTGACTGCCAGCTTGTTTTTAATGTATGTGACCCTGTTATCTGCCCAAGCACAAGATGTAATCTTGGCGGAGAGTTTCAGGTTGATAATGTGATTCAAACTGGAATTGCAGGGGGTGCTTTACTTTGCCTGCCAAATTGGAGAGAAGGAATTTATATGCCAGTTTGTTTATCAGGAATATCTGCAGGTGTTGAAGCATATTTAAGTGCACTTAAGTCTCATAGAGACTGCTTTGTTGATAGCATTAAGACCGGACAGATGACAGGATTTTGCGACCAACTTTATTCTATTGAGCTATGCGAATTTTTCTGGAGGCAATTGGCTCCATTCGCACAAGTAATTATTCCTAAGCTAGTTGAAGCAATGGTTGGACAGGGCAAGGTTAGAGGCGGGGGAGAGTATTTGACTGTTATGGTTGCATGGAATAATGCACATAAGTCAATGGAGTATTTTGCAAATCAGTATGAAAATAGCATTCTTCAAGCTTTTGAGCTTAAATCTCTTGCAGAGTTTGGAACGCCATTCTGCAAGGCATTTATTTCTGCACGAGCACCTAATGCTTTTAAGAGTGCTATTGAGCCAATAAGCCCGGCTCAATTTTATGCACAGGTTAATTCTTTTGAGATAAACAGCGCTAATATTCCTCCTTTGTCACAGTATAAAGTATTTTTTCATATTTATTCTGGCTCGAATACAGGAGCTTTTTATACAGTTTATTTGAAATCGCCACCTGATTCATCTTATTATTATGCACAGCCATTTTTAATGATTACAAAAGGTTCGGGGTTTGTTCCGAGAGGAGAGTATGCAACAGAGAGCCTTACTTTTACCGGACCAACTGGCTATAGACAATTATGTGTAAGAATTAATCAGGAGGAACAATGTGGATTTAATGAGGTAACCAGCAGTTTTGCAATGAATTATGCAAAAGATACATATGTTTCACAGCAGGCCAGCGAACAAAATATTACTTCGGAAAGAGAGTGTGTAAGCGGAACTCCCAGCCTTAATCCTTTAATTGCAAACAGCAATCCGCAGTTTGCTGCAACTGAAGCAGCTTTGCCTGAAATTTATAATAGAGGAATTATAAGAATATGCTCAAGCAGAAATCCTGGAGAATCAACTGACCCTGCAAGGTTTGTTAAAGTAGGATATTGCGATAATCCTAATTTAGGATGCTGGCTTGATAAAAATAGTGTAGGTGATGCAATAACAGATGGAAACAGGGGTGTGTTAAATAAGACTATGAGCCAGGTAGAAGCAGCTCAAACTGATTTCCTTAAAGGGCAGGGTGTTTTAATGACTGATACTGAAGCTGCAAGCAAATTAAGAGAGTTTAGAGCGAAAGTCCAGGTATTTGAAAATCTTTATAGCAAGCCAAATAAAATAGATGACAGTAATGTTCTTAATACAATAAAGGCAATGGATGAAACATTTGGCCCTGAGGCTGATAAATTATATTATAGCCATCATAAAGCAGAATTTTATTTAATGAAGTCTAAATTAAAGGAAGCTCTTGTAAGAAAGTTATTAGTTTCTTCAATTGTTGCAGATACTAGCAAGCCACAGACTAGTGCGAGTGCTAGTAATGTTTTGGTGTATACATTAGACCCTGCTCAAGGGAATAAACAATTTTTCAAAGTAAACAATAATTTAATTGGCTATATTTCTTCTGGGGGAAGTGTTTATGCAACCGACAGCCAGGGAGTTTTATTAGAAACAGGAGTAATTGGAAGCTATAGCTCTTTAGGAGTGTTTACTATTAGCTTAGATAAGCTATCAGATATTAATAAGACAATTGCTGATTATCTTTGGAAATTGAATGGACAAAAATTTGATGCAAATGGTGAGATAAAAATAACTGATTCTGGAAATACGGCAACTACAGGTGTGAAAACTACTACTGATGGCACTCAGGCTGCAACAATACCTAACAATATTAATACAAATGGAATGCGTTTTACTATTAGCCAATATATTTCTGGCTCGACATCATACAATGAGATAATGGATAATTCTAAAGATGATAAGAATAAAAATACAAATATCTTTTTGTCTGATGCAATTTATTTTATACCCTCATTCTCACAACCCTCTCTTAAATATAAGATTGGAGAATATTCTAATAACAAAATTACTCTTAATGACAAAGCTAAAGATTACTTAACTATAGAATATAGAAAATTGTTAGATGGTGCACAAATTCAGGGAAATATAATAACTCCTTTTGTAGCTAATTAATTTATGTCAGCAGGCTTTAGAACTATTTCTGACTTGATGAATGCGGGGCTAGGTCCTAAAAATTCTTTAAGAATTTTGTGAACTTCAATTCTCCTAAAATAAAATTGAAGTATCAAACCTGTTCGAATTATAATAAATGTGGGCGCTAGGATTCGAACCTAGGCAGGCACTAAGCACACGACGGCCTAAACGTCGTCCGTTTGACCACTCCGGCACGCCCACTTGTAAGGAATCATGCTGATTTACTTAATTCTATAGTGAAATACTTTAGTCTCTCCCTATCTAGTCAAGGTGTAAATAAGGAAAAATCAATATCCTTGACTTATAAGTAAAAAGTTAAAGTTTTAAATCTTTAGATTAAGCGTTAAGCATTTAAAGCCTCTTTTTTAAGGAATAGAATGAAAATATCATCGGAGCCTGAGATTGCTAAGGATTTCATACCTTTTAGCCGGAAGCAAGAAGAGGATATTACTAGAAGAAAGCACGAATTAGAAAGAAAAGTAGTAATTTTTAAGAGGCTAAACTCTCGAGGGATAGCTGGCGCTGGAGAAGGTATTAAGCTAACTCAAGAGAATTATACTAATCTTCGAAATTATTTTATTAGCCGTTATATAAATTTAGCTTTTAAACTTGCAAGAGTATACGCCTCTGAGCATCCTTACCTTGATGAGGACGAGCTTATTTCAGGTGCACAAGAAAAATTGTTACAATCCTGGCTTTACTTAAACTTTAAAAAGGGTTACAGGTTTAGTACTTATGTTTCTACAGCAATTAACAGGGCATTAAATAAAATTAACAAAAATTTTCTTAAAAAGAATAAATTACGCATACCTTTTCATGAAGGATTGCTGGAGTATAGGTGTGACAGCACTCAACCTGGGGAAAACCTTGAACAGAGTGAAATGAGACAAGTTCTTGTTGATTCTTTTTTTGTTTTGACGGACCTTGAAAGAGAGGTTTTACAAAGAAGAGGATATTTGGAAAAATGTGAAGAATTAAATTCACTTGCAAAAGTAGGCAGGGAATTGGGGGGTTTTGCAAGGGAAAGAGTAAGACAAATAGAGGCAAAGGCTTTTAAAAAGTTAAGGCCCTATTGCAGAAAATATATAAACTAATTATGTCAAGATGCCTGACGAAAACCACATCTTAAAAGATGTGGTCGTATCTTGAGCACAAGAAAATCATGATTTTCTGGTTCATTAAATTTGCTTCTAGCAAATTTAAGACA
>CAYIRC010000024.1:0-10302 GCA_964365855.1 Candidatus Woesearchaeota archaeon | reverse complement strand
AATGAGATAATTGAAAGAATGATAGAAGATGACTTAGAGTTAAATGAAAAAACTAAGATTGAAATAGAAGAGGCAAGAAAAAGAATAAAATCTGGAAGATTCATAACTCAAGAGGAAGCTAAGAAAAGGCTAGGACTATAATGCCTTTTAAAATTATTTGGGATGAAAAGGCATGGGATTCTTTAAACAAACTTGAATCAAGTATTTCTCGGAGAATTCTTAAAAAAGTTGATGAACTATCTGAAAATCCTTTTTCTAGAGATATAAAGAGATTAAAAGGAAGTTGTGATTTTAGATTAAGAATAGGAGATTATAGAGTTGTTTTTGCTATTGAAAAAGATACAATTCAAATTCTTAAAGTAGGGCATAGGAAACATATTTACGATTATTAAGAGATTTTTCGGTAGCCCTCCTTTAGTGTGCTAAAACCACTCTTATTACGAACGATTATATGAATTGGAATAAAGTTTATATAGTATTTTATTTTTTAATTGCAATGGGAGAAACAAAGAGGCTTGTTGTTAAGAAAATTTATTTAGTGCGTGCACTTATTGCTGGATTGCTTTATGGTTTTATTTTTGGATTATTTGTTGGAGTTTTAGCATTGATATTAGTTCCTGTAGTAATTACTCAAGCACAGAATGTTGCCAATTCGGTTTTAACTGGAATAAGCCGGGATTTTGGAGCAAATTTGCCTGCTTTCAATGAAAAATTTTATTTAAGCACAGGTGCTAATAGCTTGATTTTTTCCGGAGTTGTTTTTATTTTTACTTTAATAGGTGGTATTGCTGCTATAATTTTTAGCTGTGCTTATAATTTGTTAGCAAAATTTGGCGGAGCTTTGCATTTTGGCTTAACAGAAATTAATGACAGTAATGAAGATTAAAATAAAGTAGTTTGTTTTGAATTTTTTACAACTTCATCAAAATTCTTGTTTAATAGGTTTAAAATCTGGTTTGCAATTGGCTTAATTTGTTTTTCAATATAATGGTCATAATCAATTTTATGGACTAATTTCTGCACTGGTTCTGGTCCTGCTGTTGTGATATAATAATAAATAATATTTGAGTGCAAAACCTCTAATTGCCTTGCTGCTTTTACATGAGGCGGGGTTGTTTTAGTGTACTCCTGAAGAGATTTTCTTATTGATTTTTTATAGACTAATTTATCATCAAATTTTCCTTCTTTTATCTGTGTTATATAAAACTTGATGAATTGCTCGATAGGCTCTTTATGAAATAATTTTTTTAATAATTCTCTTTGAAATTCTTTTGCAGCTTCTGTCCAATCGCCCCTTATCGCTTCTAATCCTCTGATTTCTATTTTTTCCTTGCCATCTTTTTCTATCAACCCAGCATATCTCTTTTTGGCACCTACTAGTGTTGCTTCACCCCTAATTTTTGGAATCATTAAAGATATATACTGCTTTTCAAATTGCAATTCAAGGAAGGACTTGCGCTTGTATTCTTTTTGGATATATTCCTGATAAAAAGAATTAATATAATCTTGAATTTCTTTTCCTAAAGCATTTGCTTTTTCTTTTTCTAGTTTTGTTTCAAGGAAAATTGAATCGGTGTCACTGTAGATAACTTTTCCATAGTCTTTTTCTTCAATCTTCTTTGCAGTTAATTTAATTAAAAACTGGCCAAAATGAGTTATTGCATTTGCCATTTGAAGATTAAAAAACCTGCAATTTGGCGTTGCCAGAACGCCGAAGAATGAATTCATAATTGTCTTAATTGCATAACTTGCTAACTCTCTTTTTTCTCTTTTTGCTTTTTCTCTTGCTTTATGCAATTTTTCTATAATTTCCGGAAGAATTCCTTCCTGATTTTTAAAATAGGCTTTGTTTGGTGATTCTATTGCATCTTTCTTTTTCTTGTCTAAAAATGATGCTGGGTCTATATTAAAAGTCCTAATAACGGATGGGTAAAGCGACTTGAAATCTAGGATAATAACATTTGAATAAACTCCTGGTTCTGATTCCATTACATAACCTCCTTTAATCCTTTCTTCTTTTTCTCCAAAAACCATTGACGGCGAGACAAGACCTTTTTTTCTTGCTTCCCTTATGTATAGAGAATCAAATGAAGCAATTGAGGCTGTTAATCGGTCTAGCGGCATGCCTGTTAATTGTGAACGCTCTATAGCCAAATCTATTACCTTTGTTTTTTCTAAAATTTCATAAGCTAACTTGCAATCCTGCAGGTTGTAATCTGATATTTTTTGTGCATCTGTTTTATACAACAAATCTATTTGATCATGCCGATGCTTCCCTTTTATTAATTTTCCATCGTTTAGGATAGATTGAGCAACATCTTCCAGAGCATAAGATTTAAATTCTGTCTGCTTAATAGCCGGGGCTTCTTTGATGAACGGGTCTTTTATTAAGTTCAATCCATCTAATACCTGCCTGCCTGGAATATCTGCGGAAGATGATCTAAAAAAGTCTGATTCTATTCTAAGTCTAATATTAAAATTATTTCTTCCAATATCAAATGGCAACTTGTGTTTCCTGCATAACTCTTGAATATATTTTAAATCAAAATTAATTACATTCCAGCCTGTTATTATATCAGGGTCTAATTTTATCAGGGCATGCTTAAATCTTTCAATGCACTCTATTTCATCTTTACAAGCAATTGTATCTTTTAGTTTCTGATTTGTAATCATAAAATTCTCTTTATAATTTTCAGAATATAGCCCTATGCAAATTAGTTTTCCAGCACTATCTGCTTCTATGTCTAGTGAAACAATTTTTAATTCTGGCTTAAATTCTGCGGGCTTTATTATAGGATTTTTGTATACTCTGTCAACTTTTTCTGAAGTTTCGTATTCGCCTTCAATATTTATTGTGCCTAGCAAATCGTTATCATACATAAATCTATAATTTGGCTTAATATCTGCTTCATAGGTAGATGTTTTGCTATGTATTGTCTTGTTTAATTTATTTAGGTCTGTTTGAATATTTGATAATATTTTAACAACTTTTTTACCTTTGAAAGTTGTAAGAGAGGTTTTTTCAACTTTATATTTTGATAAGTATTTTGAAACCCTTTTTAAGTCATTTTCTTCTATAAAAAAATAGGGCTTTATTTTAGCTAGAGCTACGAATGAATGCCCATTTTCTAATCTTCCATAGAGTTCAACTATTGTGTTGTTATCAATTACTGCATAGTCAGAATATACTATAAATCCCTTCATATTTGGAAAAAGACACCTATATTTTTAAATATAGTTAAATAGAAATTTTTGCAGCAAACATGGAAAAATTAACTACTTTAGTGGATGAAACTGCATTAGAAAGACAAAGAGCTTTGTTTAGAGGTGATGTTGTGGCGTATTCTATATTATGCGAAAAAGCAGGAATTGAACCTGAATTTCCTGATGTTTATGAGATGGGTTTTATAGAAAGGGAGAATGAATTTATGGCAACTTTAGCAGGAAAAAGCCCTAAACAAAGAAAACCTCTTAAAAAACATAGGAAAATAAATTATGAAACATTTGGAAGACTACGAGGAGAAAATGGGTCTATTGATTCAGAAGATATATTTGCGCAAACTGAAGCTAAGAGGAGCATAATTATTGCCTCAGGCAATAGGCATCTTTATGGCCCTGGTGGAATTATATATTCAACTGCAGAAGCACCTAATGAGGTTATTGGGAAGGCATATAGAAAAATTACTCAATGTTATCATCGCTATTTGGAAAGAGAAAAAACTTTAGCCTCTAGATAATTTTATTAATAATCAGTAACTTCTTTGGTAATGGGATTACAGATAGGGGATATTGTTTCAAGAAAAGAAATTGATTTTGAAGAGCTTAAGGGAAAGACTATTGCTGTTGATGCGTATAATGCAATTTATCAATTTTTAAGTTCTATAAGACAGCCTGACGGAACTCCGTTAATGGATTCTAAAAGGAGGGTTACTTCACATTTATCTGGCCTATTTTACAGAAACATGGCTCTGCTTTCTGAAGGAATTAAGCTAATTTATGTTTTTGACGGAGAGTATCATGCTTTGAAGGGCAGAACTCATGATATAAGAATGAATAATAAACAGAATGCAAGAGAAAAATATAAACAAGCTGTTGCAGAGAAGGATATAGAATCAATGGGGAAGTATTCACGAGGCTTTACAAAGCTGAATGACGAGATGGTTAAAGAAAGCATGGAATTGCTTACAGCTATGGGAATTGCTATTGTACAAGCTCCGGGAGAGGGCGAGATGCAATGCGCACAGCTTGTAAAAGACGGAGAAGCTTATGCTGTTGGAAGCCAGGATTATGATGCTATTGTTGTTGGGGCAGACAGGTTAATACAAAATTTAACACTTGCAAGAAAGAGAAAAACACCATCAGGATTTGTATATATTGCTCCAGAACTTATTGAGTATGGGAAGGTTTTGAATTCGCTTGGAATAGATTCTGACCAATTGATTTCGTTAGCTATTTTGGTTGGAACTGATTTTAATCCGCAGGGTGTTAAAGGCATTGGGCCTAAAAAAGCTCTTACTCTTGTTCGTGATAAAAGATACCCGGTTGAAATCTTTAGAGAGCTTGAAGAGCAGGGTAGATTGGATTTTGAGTGGAAAGATATTTTTGAAATTTTTAAAAAACCTAATGTTAAGAAAATAAAGATTGAATTTCCCAAATTTGATGAAAATCAAATCAGAAAAATACTGGTTAATGAGCATGACTTTTCTCTTGAAAGAATTGAAAAGCAGATTGAGAAATTGCAGGAATTAAAAAAAGGAAGCGCGCAAAGAACGTTATTTTAGAAAAGGATTTAAACGCTGAGTATTAGAGTATAATATGATTAAAGAGGTTGTGGTATTTGGATTAATTTTAATTTTTGCTATTAGTCTTGTTAGTGCAAGCGGTCTTGTAAATAGCAGTAAAAATGCTACTAATTTAACAATCTTGAAACAATCGACAAACAAGATACTTACAGATGAAATTAATATACCTTCTTACTTGCAAGCATTTGCCAAAATTTTATTTGGGTATAAATCAGACCAAACAGTTGACCTTGAAAGTTTAGTTATAATGTGTGCAATCTGGCTTATTTTGTTTTTAGTTTTTCATACTCTTTTAGGCTTTGTCTCTGTTTTTGAGAATAATATTGTTTCGTGGGGCAGCAGTTTTGCTGTTGTTTCTTTAGTAGGGCTTAGCGGGGCAATAAATAAGATAACTTACTTTTTCTTTGGTGCTAATGGAATATTCTTCTTTTTCGGAAATTGGAAGATTATCAGATTTCTTTTTGTTTTGGCAATTTTAGCTGCTATTTTTATCGGGGCTTCTAATGTTTTGAATATTTTAAAAGACAATTTGGAAATTGCTAATGCAAAAACTGCTGGAAGAGAAATATCGCTTAAGTCGTATCTTGCTGATTTATACAGAAAGATGCTTGGCAAGGAGTGATTATTTTTTTAAGCTTTCTATAAACTTTTTGCCTTCTATTGAGCCTTTGACAAATGCTGATGACACTGCTAATTTGGTCTTTTCTATTGCTGTTTCTTTTGCTTTTTTAAATTCTTTAATTTTATTTGCAAGCATTTGATTAAGATAGTAAGCTGCTGTAACAACAAAAGCAGCTATGAACCAGAATAAAACTCTTAGCCACCATTTGTCTTTTGAGAAAATTATATCGAGAACTGCTAATATTATTGATTTAAATAATCCGGTTTGGGCTAAAATAACTGCAACACCGGCTCCTATTAATAATGAAACCGGGCCTTTGACAAATTTGCTTGCTCTTATTAAGTCTGACATCCCTGTCATTGCAAATAACCAGAGAATTATTATAAGGAAGAAAATCAGGGATAAATTATAAGGCTCTTTAAATAAAATCTGAAAAATCAACGGATTATTTATGAAAAATTTATGAATTGGACCCAGAACTCTGTTTTTTTCAAGAATTTTCCCCCATTCCTGATTTAGATATTTGTTTCTGATTTCTTCTTTTAGCTGTTCAGGATTTGAAGCTTTTTCAGCAAGATTTGTGATTTTTTGAATGCCTGGAGGAATGCTTGGAATCTGGCTTAAGTCTTCTGCTTTTACAAATGTCAAATGAAAGATATTGATAATCAATATTGCCAATAGTAATAAAACACCTAACTTTTTCATAATTAAATCAGTGGTTAAAGATTTTTAAAAGTATTTACTTAACTTTATATTTGAATTCATCTATCTTTTTCATTAAGCTTTTTTGCTCTTTTTCAAGCTCTTCCAAAGTTTTATCACCTGATCCACTTGCTATTAAATCCCGATTTCTTGCTAATCTTGCATTTAGATTTGCCAATGCAAGTCTATCTGCTTCCTCATATTCACCTTTCATTTTTTCTTTGAATATTCTAAAAGTTACCCAGTCTTCAAGCCAAACCATCCAGACGATTAGTAATGCAGCTGTAAGAGGATATACCCACAATAATTCAGTTTCTACATCTGTATTCACGGTTAAAGTAAGCCATCGCACCAGCATATATAACCCAAAGAGAATGCCAATGCCTTTGTTAACAATAAGGACCATGACTGGACTTTTTTCAAAATGTTTTTCTCTAAATTTAGCTGTGAATACAAAAATTATTACTATTGGAATAAATGTTGTAAGAGCAATGCCTAGTGACTCATAAATCCCTTGAATATACTGAATACTTCCTTCTTTTACGAATAAAAATGACAAAACTGCAACAACAATAGAAATCAGCCATTTTACACTATCCTTTTCTCCCATAAATGGAAGAAAATCTGAAACAGAATAAACTAAAAGCGCAACCAGTATCATTAGAAGAATTTTTACGAAAATTCCAGAAGCTATCTCGGCGTTATTTCCTGTTGTTATAGCTGTAAGCCCTTCTTTAATATAATCTCCAACAGTTTTTGCATTTGCAACACTCGTAACAAGAGTCAGTAAAAATAGTAAAGCTAATGAAATACAAACAAGCTTCATCTCTTTTTTCATAGTTATTAAACCTAAAACTTCTTTATAAACTTTTTTATAAAACTTGAAACTTAAGAATATGACAATATTTTTAAATCTGGCAAGTTTGTTAAATTCAATGAAAAAAAGAAGGTTTGTTTTATTTTTATTATTTATTGGTATAGTAGCACTGCTTCCATTTATAAGTGCTCTTGAACTGCGGGATGTTATTGATAAGTCAATTAAGGGAATGCAGGATGTAGCAATCCCTGTTTTTGGGGCTGCGTTTGGGGCTGGTTCTGTTGATTTCTTTTTTGCCAAGCTTCTTTTATTTATTTTATTATTTGTAGTTATCAGGACAGTTTTAAAGTCCGTTCCTAAATTAGGCGAAAATAAAAATGTTGCCATGATTATTGCGCTTGTTATTTCAATTCTTGCTGTAAGGTTTATTTCACAAAATGATTTAACTGAAGGAGTCTTATTGCCTACTGGAACATTGGGAATAGCTATTATAACTATTCTTCCAATAATAATATTCTTCTTTTTTATTCATAACAGCGGAATAACCGGCTCGGTTAGGAAATTTGCCTGGATATTTTTTCTTGTTGTTTATATAGGATTAGGAATTACACGAATAAATGTGTCAAGTGATGCTTTTTGGATTTATCTTGTTGGGATTGGAATAATTATTTTTGCGTTTTTATTTGACAAGCAAATAAAAGGATATTTTAAAATAGCAGAACATGAAACAGCAATGCAAGCTATGAATGACGCACAGAGGGTTCAGCTTCTAACAGCTTATCACAAAGCTTTAGATGCTTATAATAGAACTGGTGATGATTCTGCATTAAGGGAAGTAAAAAGATTAGCAAAAATATTATACCCTAGTAGCAGAGCTCCTTCTGGGCCTTAATTTTATAGTTTATTTTTTAATACACGTTAAAATCTACATAATTCATTGTGGAGATTAGAGTGCAGATTTTCCCGGTTCTCACAAAACCACGACAAAACCCTTCAGGGTTTTGTGATTTAAGAAATATTTTTTATTGCTTAATTCTTTGATAGCCCACAATTTTTCTGTGCTTGCCTTCGCCGTGATAAATTGGGACTTCAACTAACTTGTTTGAGGATGAACTGTCGCTGTTTTTTAGAATTAAAAAAACTCCAACTGCAAGTATTACAATGCTTCCGATTGTCAGATATATGTCTGTTATTACAGCAGGAATTGCAAGAACAGCTTTTAGCTGTGGAAATGAAGTTGATGCTAAGGCTATTAAGCCTAACACAGATATTGCATAACCTAAAATAGCTTTGCTGTCCATTTTGCTCTTTTTATTAAATTGATAAATTAGAATTTCTATTTAAATGTTTCTTGCGGAGTATTTTTAAATTGATTTTTCCTTTGTTTATTATGGCTGGTTATGATGTTATCGGAAATATTGTTATTTTAAAATTTTCCAGAGATGTTAAAATGAGCGAGAAGAAAAAAGTTGCAAAGAAGTTTTTATTGCAGAATAAGCATGTTACAACTGTTTTGGAAAAAACAGATAAAATTAAGGGAAGATTAAGAACTCCAACTACTAAATATCTTGCTGGAGACAAGACGAAAGAGGCTTTGTATAAAGAGAATGGATGTGAATTCAGGCTTAATGTTGATGAATGCTATTTTTCTTCACGGCTTGCCAGCGAGAGAAAGGAAATTGCCAGCATGACCAAGAAGAATGAATCTGTGCTTGTAATGTTTGGGGGAGTTGCACCCTTTGCTATTGCTATTGCTAAATTAGCCAAACCTAAAAAAGTTATTTCAGTTGAGCTGGGGAAAGCATGCTGCAGATATGCACTTGAAAATGTAAAGAGAAATAAACTAGCAGGCAGAGTTGAAATTATCCAGGGAGATGTAAGAAAAAAAGTTCCTTTGCTTAAGGAAAAGTTTGACAGGATTGTAATGTCAAGGCCTAATTTGAAAGAAAGTTTTCTTGATGTAACTTTTCCAAATATTAAAAAAAATGGGATGATTCATTATTATGGATTTTATAATATCAATGAGGCTGATAAAATGAGGGATTTGATTATTGATAAAGCCAGAGAAGCCAGAAAAAAGATTAAGATATTAATGATAAAGAAAGCCGGGAATATTGCGCCCTATAGGTTTAGATACCGTGCAGATATTAAGGTTTTGAACTAAATTTCTTACTTCTTTGATGTTCAATTAAATATTTAACTGCATCGCCAATTGTCTGAATTTTTTCAGCGTCTTTATCCGGAATGTCTGTGCCAAAATTTTCTTCAAGCCCCATTATAAGTTCAGCAACATCAAGTGAATCAGCACTAAGGTCTTCAATAAATCTGGTCTCTAGTTTAGATGCCTCTTTTCTTTTGTCTTCTCCAAATTTTTTAACTATAACATCGACAACCAGATTATAAGTATCTTGAAATTTAGGATGTTTTGTATAATCTACCTGCTTCATGTTCTTATTTAATTTTAAAGGATTTAAGAAGATTATTAGCTTGGAACAAATAGCTTGGAATAGATATAGTGAAAGACATAAGTCTTTCCCTATCTAGTCAACGACAATGTGTGGAATTATTAATGTCCTTGACTATAGTTAAGCTGCTTTTTGTTCAAGCAACCCCACATCTTCAAGGATGCCTTTTTCTGCATAAATTTCAAGAAAAGCATGGAATAATTTGCCTGTGTTAAAGTTTGTTAGCCCAAGTTTATTTAATCTATGTGCGGAATCTTCTGTTAAAAGGTCCATAGTGTCATTGAAAGTTCTTACTTCTGTTCCTGAAAGGTCATCTGCTGTTATGGGTAACCCATAATCTTTGAACATCCTTTCAATTTTTTTATAGGCCTCCACTCCTTGAGAATCAAATGGTCTTTCCGGATTAATTCCCCTATCACGAAGTTCAGCATAAACAAGATGCTCAACAGTGAATACTTCATCATCGTGGAATGTTGCTTTATAGAATCGTGGTCCACTTGGTTTCATGTGTTTCTATGCAAAACTTTAATTCATTTTAAAAACTTGTTGTAATCCAATGCTATATCTTCATTTCAGCCTTTATTGATGCAGGAGCTTCTCCGCCATGCCATGTAAACCTTGGACGCATTCTCATTGGATAAATCCTTTCCGAATTATCATCTAAAATTATTGCTGAGCCTTTCAATGAAGGCAAGTCATCAATTTGTTGCTTTATATTTTCCAGAAGGTATGTTTGCATTATTTCATTTAGAGCTTCTATATCTGGTTTAGCAGTAACTCTATGAGAGATGACAATATCTGACTGGGTCATAACATCCTTGTGTATCTGCCCGGGTTGCTGGGTAGATCGGAAGAGCAAACGTCTGAACTCCAGTCACGAGTGGATATCTCGTA
>CAYIRC010000023.1:0-10516 GCA_964365855.1 Candidatus Woesearchaeota archaeon | reverse complement strand
TAAGAACCAATGCCAGCACTGCAATTCCAATATAAATTAAATTTTGTTTATTCATTTTTTCTTCCTTTTATCTTATCTTGCTGAAAAATAATTGCTATTCCAATTAAATTTGAAAAAATACCAATTAGTAAAAAATACAGCGTATAGCTCGATAGCGATGTAAAGGCACTGATGCCAATAACTGAGCCTAAAAATGGCAATATGTTTAACAGATAATGGCTACAGCACATAATCATGCTTATAGCAGATATGCCTCCTGATGCAACAGTTGTTGAGCAGTTTATTGTATTTAAGCTATGGAAATAACTGAAAAGGCCGACTTGAGCGCCAAATCCCCCAATTAAAAGAATTAGCAAAAACCAATATTTCCCAATAATATCTAATGCCATTGATGGAAAATCAAGTATAGACAAAACAATAAGGTTTATGCCAACAACTATCAAAATTGCTAAGATTCCATATAAAATTGCTTTCGTTTTTATTTTCATATTTTCTGATAAGTACCTTTCAATACATCAAGTTGTCTAAAGACATAACTTTCATCTTTCTCAAAAGTTCCAAATTTTGTAAGAATTTCCTTAAGATTTTTATAATCTGCAATTTCTTTAGAAAGAATAACAGTCGGAATTGCGGTTACATTATAGTTTGCTTTTAATGTCTTTCCATCTTCGCTTGAAATATCTACTTCCCTTTCCGAAGTAAAATATACCCCCAGCTCTTTTATAGAATCTTTTAATTTAGAAACATTAAAGCAATCAGTACAGCTTTTATTAGCTAATGCTATTACACTTACCTTGCCTTTAATCTTACCTGTCGAAATCTCTTTATAAGGCAAGAAAAGGCCTTGCAGTACATAGTAATTGGCTTTTTCTTTTAAAGTACTTTTAATGCCGTCAAATATCCACCAATATTCCTTAATATCTTTAGAGATTAGAAGTACAGGAAGATTTTCAATTTCATTTTCCTTGATTAACTGTTTTGCATTCTCCTTTTTAAAAATCTTATAATCATTATTAATACCCAACTTTTTGAACTGTTCAGCTGTGCCTGAAAATCTGTAACATTCATCACACGACTCATCATAAATTTCTATTACACTTACCTTGCCTTTAATATTTCCGGAAGCTAAATCATAATATGGGGCAGGCTTATCGAATATAGCAGCATTGCCCTCTATTCTGAAGATGTTTTCATCAAGCCCCAATTCATCAATATTCTTTGATTCAACTATTAAAGCAGGAATTCTTTGAATTCCATACTTTTCAATAATTTTCTTTGCTTCTTGCGATTTAAAGTCTAAGGTATTATCGCTTTTAACTTCAGCCTTTTCTTCAACTGCACTTGAAACTTTAGTAAGGTCAAAGCATTCTGCACATCCCCCTATTCTTGTAATTTTTGCAGAAATAGCCTCATTTCCCTTTGGCGCAAAATTTACATAAGCAAAAAATGCAAGAGCAATACCGCTTATTATTATAATTGCCAAGATTATATCCTTTTCACTAATCTCTTTTTTTCTTTCCATCTTATTCTTTGCAGCAGTCAATGAGTTTTTTCATTGCCTGAGATATTTTAGATAATTTTGATTCATGAATTTCTTCTTTTTTATTTGATGTTATTCCATTAACTGCCAAGAACATGCTATATGCTTCAAAAGCATCGTTAAATATATCTTCAGCATCTTTTCTATTTCCGCTATGGAGATATTTTGTTCCAACTTCGCTTAATCTCATTGCAGTTGCTAAAAGATGTTTTGACATGCACCATTTTTCACTATCATCATCTTTTTTAACAACTTTCATAAGAAGCTTTTTCCTCAATTCCCTGGTTTGTTCAAGCCATTTAAGAAATTTTTCATTTTGGGTTTTCATAAAGCTAAATAGAAGATGTTCTTCTAGTGAAACAATATTCATAAGAGCTATACTCAAATCTTCCCCCAAAGATAAGTCCAGCTCAGGCTTATTTTTTATCTCATCAATTAATTTGATAATGTTTTTTTCTTTCATTTTGTTAATCCCCAGAATATCAAAGAGAGGATTGCAAGCGAAATAAGCATAAATACCATACCTTGAAATGGTAATAATCTTTTGCCGCGTTTTTCTATTATTCTATCGCTTAAGGTAAATACTCCTAAAATTAATAAAGTCCCAGTTATAATTCCGAGCAACAATTTATCAATTCCATAAATTCCAAACCCTAACATTGAATGATGATCTGGCATTGATTTTACCATCTCAAAATCAGTAATTACATTTGCAGTATAAAGTGGGATTGCAAGCATTAAAAATGATGCTAATACAAGAACAATCGGCTGCATTAAGTAATTCTTGCCTTTTTTCTTGAGCCATTTGTGAATCCATAATCCTGAAGATGCAACAAATCCGCCCAATAATAATCCAACTATTGAATCGTCAACACCATAGAATCTTGCAATTCCAACCCCTGCTCCTGCCGCAGCAGTGCATAATGGGCAATGAGCAGATGTTAATGAAGATAAAATTATTAATAATGCAGGCATTACAAGGATTAAATAAATTAGCTTTTTCATTTTCTTGTTACTATTGCTTTTCCCCCTTCTAAAATTTCTAATGTTAAACTTTGACCAGCATCTATGCATCCTTGCATATTCATATTATGCTTATAATTAAAATTAGCTAATCCTTTCTCTATTTGTATTCCTGCATCGCACTGTGTTAATCCGTTTTCCACAGGATTGCAGCTTCGGTCATATACTCCTATCCCTTTATATATTCCTGGAGCCAAATCCATATTTGTTATTCTGCCTTCAAAAGAATCTGTTTTGACAACATTTCCTGTTTTAAGATATAAAGGAGATATTACAAATAACCCAATTAATGCTATTAGGCTTATGATTATTATTGTTCTTTTCATTTTCTTTGTTTTAAGTATAGTTTTTTTTGATTATATAAAAAATAAAAAATTTTATTCTGCTTAGCAGCCACCTACCATTCCTGAACCTGATGATGCACTTGGAGCACCACCCTGAACTCGTGCAGGAACCGTTCCATGCATCTCATAGTTCATTTTTTCATTTTCTGTCCAGTCAGTTGTATCTAGCTTTCCAGAACTTTCAGAAACTGCTTTTCCTGTTAAGCTTGATATCTTAACTGTCTGCCAGATAACTAATATCAGTAATATTGCTATTGCAATGCCTGCAATTATCCAAAATTTTTGTTGTTTCATATTAAATCCTTCATTGTTTATATTTTCATTATTATCCATTTTTTCTCCCTATCATTTTTTGTTTGAATATAAAATAAAAAAATAAAAAATTTTATTCTGCTTAGCAGCCACCTACCATTCCTCCACTACTGCTACTGCTTGCTAATTGGCCAGCTGTTTTTACTACATTGCCTGCTGCGCTAATGCCGGATATCTTTACAGTCTGCCATATTACCAAGATTAAAAGAATAGCGATCACTACTCCAATAACTATCCAAAATGTTTTTCTGTCCATTTTAGTTTTTTGCTCGGTATTTTCACAACAATCCATCTTAACAGCCACCTACCATTCCTCCACTACTAGCCTGAGATCCTTTTTCAGCTCCTCTGTATTTGTTGCTAGCAAGATTAATGTAATTTAATTCGATTCCTTGGCTGTCCAATACGCCTGCTTTGGTAGCATGAACATCTGGAAAGAATAATACTTTCCATTTTCCGAGTTCTTCAAGTATTTGGTCATCTGTATATTCATCCCTATGATTTGTTATGAGATATTTAGCTAGGCCTCTCATGGCATAACTATGTGCACAGCCACATGCAGCTTGTCCATTGCTGAATATAATTGATTCTGCACCGCAGCAATATTCACACGATATCTTTGAAGCTACAGTTATATATCTATTGAGATCATCTCCCTTCAGGGTAATCTTATTGTCTAAGTTTCCAAGAATCGAGATTGTAGTATCAGCACGTCTTTGGTCTGCTGGAGAGACATCATCATATTTTACTCCAAGCTCTGCCCCATAAACTGCAGGAGTTCCTTTTGGTATTACATCAATTGCATTTGCAATCACATTATTTGAAATAACATTTGCAGTTCCAGGTAAACTTACAATTCTTGCAGTATTATAGACAACTACGATAGCTAGCACTGCAATTATTACTAAAGCAGCTAATTGGCTATTGCTGAATTTTTGGTTGTTCATTTATTCCTCCTTTCATCTTTATATTTTTCATAAACAAATCAGATAAATCCGGATTATAACAGTTTTGGAGAAACTAGTTTCAGGAAGATTTATTAGATAAAAAAATAGGCAGAAAAAGAACCTTTCTTTTCATCTTCAGCAAGAGAAAAAAATCTGCGGGGTTATAGCAAAAGTTCGGCTTTTTTCTTTGCCTGAACAGCATAAACCGAGATTTCGCAAGAGATTAAGGGAGTTTTTGGGTATTTAATTCAACCCTTAAACACAATAGTATTATTCGTCTGCAATAGAAACATTTAAATAGTAAAAATAACCTATTTTAGTAGAAAAACTACTAAAAGTTAATTAATTTACTATGAACCTATCAAAACTGGAAAATAAAGTGTATTTAGAATTAAAGAGAAACAAGTTAGATGTATTTAGAATTAAAGACATTGTTATTTTGTTCAAAGTCAATAAAACAAAAGCCTATAACATAATTAAATCCTTAAAGAAAAAGAGAGCAATTTGGAAAGCTGGAAAAGGATTTTTTGCATTGCATGATGCAGATGAATTTCTTATTGCATTATCAATAAATTATCCTTCTTATATTTCATTTTGGACTGCTTTGAATTATTATGGATTGTCAGACAATACGCCCAAGAAAATATTTCTGGCAACAACAAAATATTCAAAAGAAATTGGAAATTTTAAGTTTGTGAAGCTTTCCAAAGCCAAGTTTTTCGGATATATAAAAATAGGCAATCTAACAATAGCTGAAAAAGAAAAGGCAATAGTTGATTCTCTTTTATTTCCAAAATATGCAGGAGGCATAAAGGAAATAACCAAATGCATTGAAGCTGGGAAAAAAACCTTGGATATAAAAAAATTAATTTTTTTTGCTGAAAAAGCAGGCAGTATCGCAGTTTTGCGGAGATTGGGATTTATTCTGGAAACTCTTGGGATTAAAGGATACCAGAAAATTAAGGATATTGGCAGGGGTTATGAACTTCTTGACCCTTCTCTCAAAAGAAAAAACAATTTAAATAAAAGATGGCTGTTAGACGTGAATATTTAAGATGATAAGCATAGAAGAGCTGAATGAAGCAAAAGAAATTAGAAAAACAAATTCTTATTATGCAGAGAAAGAATATCTTCAATTTATATTCTTAAATGCGATTTCTAAATATCCTGAATCATTTATATTCAAAGGAGGAACCTGTTTAAGAATTTGCTATGGCCTGGAGAGAGCATCAGAAGATTTGGATTTTAGCACAAGCCCAAAAATAGCTGAAATAAAGAAAATTGTTATTAAGTGCTTAAAGGATTTTGAATTGTTGGGTATAGATTATAATATTTATGCAGAAAAAGAATTTAACAAGAATCTCCGCATGGAAATAAGATTTCAAGGGCCTCTTTACAAAGGCAATTTAAGGTCTACGAATACATTAAAGATAGATTTTAACAAAGGCAAAGTTAAAAATAAACTCGCAAAAGTTATTCCAAAAATATTTTCTGACGTTCCTTTATTTATTTTAATAGCAATGGATGAAAAAGAAATTCTTGCTGAAAAAATCCGTTCTTTGTTAAATAGAAAAGAGCCAAGGGATTTGTATGATATTTGGGCTCTTTTAAGCAAAGGAGCAGAACTCGACAAAAATCTTATATATGAAAAGCTGAAAGAAGAAAATTCAGACATTTCACAGCTTAAATTCCCGTCAAAACAGGATTATGAAATTTCATTAAAAAATCTTGTTTTTGTCCTGCCAAGTTATGAGCAGGTTGTCAGAGAAGTTTCTGCCAAGCTTGATGTTTTGAGAAAGTGATTCTTTAATGGGGTTTAAATCTTTCTATTCTCAATAGAAACTAATTTATACGGGCAATAGAAAGAAGTGTATTAAGATTAAAACAAAGTAAAGTTAATCTCTTAACATAGTTTGATGATTGTTATATTTTTAACACTAAAATTAAAGTCAAGTTAAAGAATAATGAGGTTAAGGATTTTTTGAACTCTTTTAACAGCATTATTCTTTCTATTAAATGTTACCAAAAGATATTTAAAGCAGGAGTTTCATAGAATTTAGAGGTGAATAGGGCCTCAGACCGAATTCTGGGACAAGATAAGATGAAATTCCAAAAGATAAGTATTAATTATCATTTAGAAGGGAAAGTTGAAGAACTAGTTGAAACTTTAAAACAAATAGGTCTAACTGTTGATTATCCTATATACTCTGACGAGGGCCCAAGCTATCAATATAAATCCGGCTCTCCAAGATTCAGAGCAAGAGCGGGCGGTCCAACCTTGGCATTATTAGTAGATTATGTAGGATTTCACATCATTGAAAGAGAAGGAAGGGCTTGGACAGATACAGATAGGCTAATGAGAGAAAGAATACGTGAGATTGTACAAAATAATGTTTTAACAATCTAGTCTAAAATTATATCATATGATTATAAGAGCAAAGGGATATTTTAATCCCTCAGAACAACAAGGTTGTTCGTAAGATTCTAATACTTGATATTCAAGATTTCAATGCTTATAACCAAACACTTTGTCATAATCTTTATGATCAAAAATATCCATGATAAAAGTGATTATTTCAATTTGATTTCCTGTGATTGTATAAATTAATCTCCATCTGTTTGCTAGCTCAATTCTCCAAACATTATCAACATCAAATTTTTTGCAGTATTTATCTGGAATTAATCTTTTTGGAACTTGGTCACCGGCAAAAGGATTTTGTTTTAATAAATCTCTAATTCTATTTATTGACCTCAACAACGTCTGATGAAAAGAACTCTCAACCCCTTTTAATTTTTCCTCTCCGACTATTTTATTTAATTCCTGATAAACCTTATCTGCTTCTTCTGAAAGTCTTACACTAATTTCCTTTCCTTGAAACATTATATCTCCCTTGCGTTTTCAATTGCTTTTCTCAATTTTGGGCTAGGATTATAAATCCATAAAATTCCCTTGTGGCTATCAATTATCATTCCTTTTTCTTCCAAATATTTTAAGATAACATTTAAAGTCTGATGCATAATCTTAGAAGGCAATCTTCTTTTTAGTTCTTCTCTATCTATCATTGTGTCTGCTTTTCTCAAAATTCTTTCTACCATTAACATGGTTTTTAGACTAGGATAATGTATTATTCCCTTTTCATTATATACTTCCATATTAATCTTTATATAGATTTATATATAAATCTTTCTATTCTCAATAGAAACTAATTTATACGGGCAATAGAAAGAAGTATACTAAAATTGATAGAAGGCCGAAACTTAATCTCTCAGCACAACAATATTATTCATTCCCCTTCTTTTTCTCTCAATCAATTGCTTTGCTTCTAATTTATCTAGCAGCCTTGTTATTCCAACTTTTCCAATCCCTATTTTTTCCATCAAGCTTGCCTGAAATATTGCCCCATTTTCATTTTGTATTAATTCAATTACCTTTTTCTCATCATCACTCAAACCTTCAAGATTCAGCTTTTTCTTCGGCTCCTTGATTTTCTTGAATATAATCCTTTCGGGCTCTTTTGCAAATATAAAAAACAAGCCAATAACAAGCACAATTCCTGCAATTCCGACGCTTATCCATGTTTGCATTGCAATAGTAGAATACATTGAGCATGCAGGACCATGTACACATGTTTGGCTTACAATATTTTTAAGAGCTTTATTAAATAAAATAACTATAATCCCAATTACAAAAGCAATTCCAGATATAAGGTATCCGACATTCTTATTCTTCATAATATATATCCTAATATTGTCATTTTTAAACTTAAGTTAAAATAAGAAGAAAAGAAGTATTTTCTTCTGTGCTTAAAGAGTGTACTGCATTTTCATTCATGAAAATAATCGTTCCTTCTTTCATTTCTATATCTTTGCCTTCAAGGTTAAATATACCATTGCCTTCAAGAACATAGACAATTCCTTTTTTCGTCGATGTATGCTCATCTATTTCAGTTCCTGTAGCCATACAGAATAAAGAGGCATCAATTTTTGAATTTTTAATAATGCTCTTGCTTAAAATGCCTTTTTTAGGATACTCTATCATTTCTTTTATATTCATTTCGACTCATCAGCAAATTTCAAATATTTTTCATTTTCTTTTTTCTTCTGGACATTAATTTCTTTAAATTTTTCAAGAATTATCTTTTTATTTTTATCATCAATTTCAGCTTCAATCATGGGATAAAGAATGTTATCCTCTTTGTAAATGTGCTCTTCTAAAAGTCCAGCATAATTTCTTATACCCTCTGTAATTTTATTCTTATCTTTTTCATTCAAGCCTTGCTCTATTTCTTTTACAAATTTCCTTCCGAGGTCATGCTCATAAAGCATCTGGTCAACAGGATTGCAATGGAGATTTTTTAATTTAGAAAATTCCTTGAACAGAATATCTTCCTCCTTGGCATGATGAAACTTATCAGCATAATTTCTTATAAAATCAATTGCATTCAATAAAAACTTTGAATCAGGTTGCTTTCCGGAAGTTATTGCATCACATTCAATTTTTAATTTTGCAATTACTCTTAAAATTATTTTATGTTCTTCTGAAAGTATTTTTGTTGTATCTTTCATTTTTGATCTAATCTGCAATTATTTATTAATCTTTCGTAATAGCCAAAGTATAAATATTTTATATTAATTAGCATTTTATGAACACTTCAGGAATTGTAGATTTGCTTTTGTATCCAAGAAAATGCCCTTCAGGAAAAATTAAGGGTGCTAAGTCGCTTAAATTCTTTTCATAACTCTTTGCTTGATTAAGCTTTTTTTCTTTTTGAATTTTAACATTCCAATAATTATTAATGTTATCCCGATTAAAATATAAAACCCAAGCACAATAGGGCTGTAAAAAATTAGTATGCCAAGCAAAGGTTTATTGTGATATTTCCATCGCTTTCAGTTATGTTTATTTTGATAAAATAAGATGCAAGCAAAACAAGCAAAATGCCTGCTCCAATCCAAAAGTATGTTTTATTATTCATCTAGTTAAAACAAAGAAAGAATATTTAAGATTACCTGCTTGGTTGTATTTTTCTAAAATGCTATAATAATATTTAAATACCCTTTATTCTAAATAAAATTACTAAAATCAAAAAGTCCTTGAGTTTTTGTTTGGAACTTTTGAATGCAAGAAAATTCTTGTTGAATTGAGAATTTTCTGCACAGAAAATCATGATTTTCTTGTGCTCAAGATGCAACCACATCTTAAAAGATGTAGTTTTCGTCAAGCATCTTAACATTACAAAACTCTCTTTTTGGCTTTTGTGAGATGGAAAACAATATTTCTTTGTTTTCTGTAAAAAAGAGAAAATGACAAAACATTGTATTTATTGCAAATCTTCAGTTGAAGACAGTTCTGTTGTAGATGTCTGCAAAAGATGCGGAATTGGTGTCTGGGGTGAAAAAATGTTCCAGGCAATAGTACAAAGCATGGAAAATGCAAGAAAATCCGGAGATCTAAATCAGGGCTCTGTGACTGATGGAAGTATTGCTCCGCCTAAAAAAAGATAATTCAAAACTATACAATTTCTTAAGAAAGCTTTTTAAACTGCCAACTTCAGTAATTTATATGTTGAAATACAAGAATGCTAGAACTAGAGGAAAGTTCTCTTTAATGAGATTTTTCCAGAAATTTAAGCCTGGAGATTCTGTTGCAGTAGTCAGAGAACTTAGCGTTGTATTTGGCTATCCAAAAAAGCTTCAGGGAAGGACAGGAAAAATTATTGAAAAACAAGGTTCTGCATATTGCGTTGAGATAAAAGATTTTAACAAGATAAAAAGATACTTAATTAAACCAATTCATCTTATAAAAATAGAAGAAAAATGATACTAAGTACTAAGCCTCTTGCATTTGCAGAAGTAAAAGAATATTTCAAGAACAGTGAAGATAATAAGCAGCTGGAAGAATATTTGAAAAAATTTTCAAAACTAAATAAAGATAAAACAGAAAAACTTAAGCAGGAAATATCTTCATTAGGCAATATGAAAATTAAGGAGGAGCATATTATAAAAATTGCTGACTTTCTTCCACAGGATATAGAAGATTTGAATAAAATTTTCAATGAAGCTAGTTTAACAGAAGAAGAAGCAAATGCAATACTTGAAATTGTTAAAAAATATTGAACATGGTAACAGAAAAAGAAGAATATGCAATAGTACTAGATTACCTTCCATACGGGTATCCAATGGACGGGAAAATGACTCATATAGCCCAGGCAGTAGGCATTAAGACATTCGCGCTTCTTGAATTAATTCCCCGGCAGGGTGTTGTTTTGACAGCAAAAGAAAAGGTTTATATAGCCCCGTAAAAAAAAGATAAGATATATTATATAGAAGGAAGGGTTCCTCGAGAGAAC
>CAYIRC010000022.1:0-12194 GCA_964365855.1 Candidatus Woesearchaeota archaeon | reverse complement strand
ATTTAAGCACGCAACTACTAATAGCTACACTTAAAATTAATTATTTCACAACGGACTTTACTTTCCTGCTTGTTTTATTTGATACAAACAAAAACAATTATAAACCCATAATTCTTGGTATATTTGTGAGTCAGATAGCTGACTTCGGGATACATCCATTAACTTGGAGAGTGCTGTAAAAATATCAACACTGTATTCTGAGGAAGGTCCGGACATCCATTTGCAGTAAATATTGCAAATGAAAAGGCGATTGTTGAAAAACAACTGTCGTGAGGCAGAGCAACCCTTAAAAACCACTGGTTTTTGAGGCAGCGAAAATCTGAAAAGATTTTCTCTGGCAACAGAAACGACACAGTCTTCATTGAGTAATGAACCATGCGGGAAACTTTGAGATGAAGGATTTGATGAAACGCCGAACTTGCCTTAAGCAAGTTTGGAGTGTCCAGGGTGCAAATCCTGGCACGGGCGACTTCGCTGATGCAAGAGCCTTAGACGCTCGCATAGTCTGATGTCAGCATAGACTGTTCGGTAACGAAGTCTAACAAAATCTGGCCTATTTCTGACTCACATTTTTCATAAATATTTATAAATTAAACTTAAAGTTTTAGTTTATGGATTTTAAATTAAGATTTTATCATACATATTATAATATTATTGGGCGAATAGAAGAAAGTTTTCATCATAGATTTCATACAGGCCTGCCAAAAAAAGAAGATAGAAAACATGGAGTAGAATATACTTGTTCATGTAGTGATATTTTTATTTATTTAGAAAATGGAAAACGTATAGAACATATAATAAAACGAGGATTAGATGATTCTTTGTTTTAAATGATTAGAGTTAATGTCTAAATCTAATATAAATCCTTAATTACAAACATTGAGCAATCGTAAAAAAGTTAAAAACATTTAAAAGTCATTTATTTCTATCTTTTGGATGGAAGTGTAGCTCAGTGGGAGAGCACACGACTGAAGCTCGTGGTGTCGGGGGTTCGATTCCCCCCACTTCCATTTATGTTTAATATAATCTATTTTCTACTGCAGTTAATCTTTTAAATCGACTTTTAATACAATTCCAATGGCAAAACAAAATCCAGTAGATCTTCCAAAAAGAGATGTTAGAGTAATTCTTGAAGTTAATGAATTACCTGAGAGTATGAAAACAGATTTAACTTCTCTACTTGACCCTTACATAATTCGCGGAGGTATTATTGTTGATAGAAATACCACCCGAGGCGAGCACGGTTTAAGAGTATTCAGAAATGGAACAACACCCTTAATACTGCAAATTAAAGACACCAGGCCTTTAGCTAAAATAGATGTAAATATTTTAGAGTTATCTCCATTAACATTTAAATTAAACGACAGAATCTATACAGTATTTTTTCATCAATATGGTGAAGAGCCCAGTTGTTCAATAAAAGCACAACCTCCAGCAGATTCAAAGTTAGTATATGCAGTGCGTGATAAAATAATTACTTTTACCCGAGAAGAAGGGTATCGTGTATTCACTCCAGAAAGTGATTAAGGCATAAAAAATTTATAAAAATCTCTAATTTTAATTTTATACCTTTTCATAAAATTATTTTCTTTCTTTTAATGTAGCTATTCTAAATTCTGCCTCTTTCTTCATAATTACTTAAAATAAATTTTCTATATAAATCTATTATCATAACCTTTATAAAACCTAAATAATATATTATAATATGGCAAAAGAGGCAGAAAATAAAACCAATGATTTTGGATTAGCATCTGTTATTCTAGGAATATTAAGTATTTTATTTGCATCAGCGCCAGGATTACTGCTTGGAGTAATTGGAATAATATTTGCTCAAAAACAAAAAAAGCACTTTAAAAATAAATGGGCTCAATGGGGGCTGATTTTGTCAATAATCGGTATAATTTTAAGTATTGTTGTTCTAGTAATAGCTATTGTAGCTGCAAGTAAGATTCTTGGACAAATACCAAATGCATAATAAAAAAGCAGCATTCGAATTATCAGTAACAACAATTATTATAATTGTAATAGGTGTAACTTTTCTTATCCTTGGAATCGTACTTGTAAGAAATACAATGTGCGGGGCTGTTGGATTAACAAGCGATGTAAATACTAAAGTCAAAGGCGAATTAGCAAAACTATTCGGTTCTACTGGAGGAGAAGTTCAATGCCTGGGCGCAGGAAGTGATCCAATCAGGATGGTGCCTGGAACAGATAATATTGTTTATTGCTCTATTAAAGCTCCCCAAACTGCAAAATATACAATAACATTAAAAGATTACAGCTCGGATGTAGTGAGTTTACCAAAAAGTGAATTGCAAAAATGGATAACAACTAGTTCTGAAACCTGGAATGTGCCTCCAGGAGATGAATCCCCAAAGAAGGCGGTAAAATTAAAGATTCCTAAAAATGCTCCTGAAGCAGGCATTAGAATGCAGCTAGAAATTAAAAGAGATGATGTTTTAATTTCAACACAAGATGTAGACTTTACAATTAGCAGGCTTGGTTTCTTCGAAGCATCTATGTGCTAAGCACTAAATATTTAAAGTTCTTTAAATTAATCAATTCATAAAAAGGTAAAAATGAAAAATCTGGATTTTGTAAACCTGAAATATAAACCAACCAAACAAGATTTGATTTGCTTATTTAAAGTGACTCCTAATAAAGTTTCAGTTGCAGAAGCTGCAAATAACGTTGCTTTGGAGAGCAGTGTAGGCACTTGGGATAAAGTTGAAGGCCTAAGCAGAGGAATAATGAACCGCTATGGCGGAAAAGTTTTCTCAATAAAGGGAAACTTTGTGAAGATAGCATATCCCGAAGAATTATTTGAATTTGGGAATATGCCTTCTATACTTTCAGGTATTGCAGGGAATATATTTGGAATGAGAGTATTAAAAGGTTTGAGATTAGAAGATATAGAATTTTCAAAAAAATTAATTAAAAGTTTCAAAGGCCCAAAATATGGATTAGAAGGAGTAAGAAAATTGTTGAAAATTTATGGCCGGCCTTTAATTGGGACAATTGTAAAACCAAAAGTCGGATTAAGCCCTAGCAGGCATGCAGAATATGCCTACAAGGCTTGGAAAGGTGGATTAGATTTAGTTAAATCAGATGAAAATCTAACAAATCAGAAATTTGATAGATTTGAAGAAAGATGCAAAAAGACAATAAAAATGATGGAAAAAGTTGAAAAAGAAACAGGCGAGAAAAAACTTTATGTTGAAAATGTAACTGCAGAAACTAAAGAAATGGTAAGGCGAGCGAAATTTATCCAAGACAATGGAGGAAATTGTGCAATGATTGATATTATTGTTTCAGGTTGGGGAGCTTTCCAAAGTTTAAGGAATGAAGATTTAGATTTAGTTATCCATTGTCATAGGGCCGGGCACGGAATGTTTACTGAAAATCCGAATCACGGAATAAGTATGTTATCAATTGCAAAAATAGCAAGATTGGTTGGTGGAGACAACCTCCATATAGGCGCAGTATTTGGAAAAATGAAAGGAGAAAAAGGCGAAGTTAAAGAAATAGAAGAAGAAATTGAAAATCAAATAATAAGCTCCTCTAATGTTCATAAAGAAATGTTAAAACAAAATTGGTACAATACAAAACCGATGTTTTCTGTTTGTTCTGGAGGAATACATCCTGGAACACTGCCTCGATTAATCAGAGCAATGGGTAAGGATATTATTGCTCAAGCAGGCGGAGGGGTAAGTGCTCATCCTTTAGGGGTTGAAGCAGGAGCTAAAGCCATGAGGCAGGCATTAGATGCAAGTTTAGAAGGAATTAATTTGAAAGAATATGCAAAAACCCACAAAGAATTAGAACTTGCTATTGAGCGCTGGGGTTATTTAAATTAGGCTTTAATTTATTATAAAGACTATTATACTTCTCTGTTAATTTATAACTAAATTTTGTTCCATTTAATTTTCTTCTTGAGATATATCCCTTTTTCTGGAAAGTTACAATTCTGTTTAAACGCCTTCCCAATTCAAAATTATTAAATATACATTTTTCTTTTATAGTGCATGAAAATTGGAATTGATTTAGATGAGGTTACAGCAGAATTTCTAGTCGCTCTCTCAAAATTTTATCATGCAAAATCAGGAAAATTATTCAAGAAAGAAGATTTCTTTTCATATAACTTTTGGGAAATATGGGAAGGCACAAGGGAAGAAGCAATTAGAATAACTGACGAATTTCATAATTCAGATTATTTCAATAAAATTTTGCCAGTTGAAAAAGCAATTGACTCAATAAATTCGCTAATAGACTCAAATGAGATTATCATAATTACCTCACGTCCAAGCATTTGGAAAATCAAAACTGAAAAATGGGCAAAAAGATATTTGCTAAAATCTACCAAGATTATTTATTCAGGAGATTTTTATGAGCAAGGTAAAACTAAGGCTGAATTATGTATTGAACGGGGAATAAACTTATTCATCGAAGATAATGGAAAATATGCTCTTGAATGTGCTAATTTAGGCATAAAAGTAATCCTCTTTAATCAGCCTTGGAACCAGAATATCCGCCATAAAAATATAATTCGTGTTAAGGGCTGGAACGAAGCAATTAAAGAAATTAACAAAATTGCTAAGCCTTAAAAACCCATTTTATCTACATTTTCTATGGAATTAATTGAAGACTACAAAAAATACAAATGGTTTTTTACATCATCTGGAAAGCTTGTAATTGGAGGAAAAAGCGCTGTTCAGAACGATGAATTACTGAAAAGAATAAAGTCATTAGACAAAGATTTTGTAATAATGCATACAGCAGAGCCGGGCAGCCCGTTTTCCATAATTTTATCAGACATAAACAAAGTAATCAAAGAAGATATTAAAGAATGCGCAATTTTTACAGGCTGTTTCAGCAGAGCCTGGCGTTCTGGAAAGAAAAAAGCAATTGTTGATGTCTTCAAAGTCTCTAAAATAAATAAATTAAAATCAATGAAGACCGGAACCTGGGGTGTTATAGGCAAGATTCAAAAACTTGCAGTTAATTTAGAGCTTGTTCTAACAAGGCAGAAAGGAATTCTGCGCGCAGTTCCGGAAGCTTCGGTTAAGTCAGATAAAGAAAAATTAATTAAAGTTTGCCCGGGCAAAATAGACAAAAAAGATATGCTTAGCAAGTTACAGATGGAAGTTGATGAGACTTTTTCTTCAGATGAAGTTTTATCAGCTTTGCCTGCAGGAGGGGCAAAGATTTGTAGAAAATGAGAATTTTACTAACAGCAAAATTTCAGATTGGAAAAAAAGGGGTTACTCCGGGAGTAATAGAATCCATAAAGCTTATACTAAAAACTCACAAGCACGTTAGAATTTCAACCCTAAAATCATCAGGCCGAGACCGAGTTAAAATTCACGAAATGGCAAAACAAATTATAGACAAGATAGGATTTCCCTGTGCCTCAAGAGTAATTGGCTTTGCAATAATCATTAGAAAAATTGTAATGGTTAAGAAAAAGAAATAATTTTAGAATAAAAAATTTGTCTTTAGCTTTTAGATAACTTTATAAATAACCTTTCAGAGTAAAATTTAGGCTTAATGGCCTTCGTGCCATTCTAGTGCTGAAAAGCACGGCCAGTTGAAAACAAACATGGGAATTTATAGTATACCTCCAGCAGAATATAATAAGAAATTAGCAGAAGCCATAAAAAAAGATTACCCTGAATTTAAGAAACCAGAATGGGCAGACTTTGTCAAAACAAGTGTGCACAAGCAAAGGCCAAATGTCGAACCAGATTTCTGGTTTAGAAGAATTGCAGGAATTCTTAGGCAAATTTGCATTAAAAAAATTGTTGGTGTTGGAAGATTAAGAACACGTTATGGTGGCAAAAAGAAAAGGGGGGTAAAGCCAGCAGAATTTAGAAAATCAGGCGGTAAAGTTATCAGAATATTATTGCAACAGGCAGAAGAAGCTGGACTTGTTAAAAAAGCAGAAGGTAAGAAAGCAGGAAGGCAGCTGACTTCTAAAGGGCAGGATCTATTGGAGAGTATAAAATGAAAGGAATATATCAAAAAAAAATCAAATTAGCAGTTCATAACAAAAGAACAAAATGGGCTCCATTCTGGGCAGTTATTAGAAAATTCGGTTCAGGAAAAAGAAAGCACCCTTCAGAGATTACAAAAATAAGAAGGCACTGGAGAAAAACAAAACTTAAAATCAAACCAAGAAGAACACCTAAATCACATCTAGGATAAAATGGCAGAAGCAAAAACAGATAAGATTGAAAGAGAATACATTATTCCTTTAAGAAGGAAATGGATGCATGTTGCATGCTATAGGAGAACAGGCAAAGCAATCAAGGCAATAAAAGAGTTCATAGCTCATCATATGAAAGTTCCAGACCGTAATTTAAACAAGGTAAAACTTGATGTTTATTTCAATAATGATTTTTGGTTTAGGGGAATGAAGCACCCCCCTGCAAAAATCAAAGTAAAAGCTGTAAAAGAAGGAGATATTGTTAAGGTAGGATTTGTAGAAATTCCGCAGCACGTTAAATTCTTAATAAAGAAGCATAAAGTCACTCATCAAAAATCAGAGAAGAAAGTAGAAGTAAAAGAAGAAGTAAAAGAAGAAAAAATTGAAGAAAAGAAAGTAGAAATTGAAAAAGAGAAAGCAGTAGAAGCGCAGAATGTCAGGGAAGCAAGATTAGAGCTAAAAGAAAACAAGCATCTTACAAGCATAAAAGAGCCAAAGATTAACCGAATGGCTCTGAAAAAATAATTATTAACTATTTTTAATTTCAGTTTTTAATTTATTGTCTAACTGTTCTGGATGGTGCCTGCAGAAATATTCAATAATGCTTGAATCATGATGGGCTCGGTCATATGACCATCCCTTAGCCATCAGCTTTCTCTCATGCAATTCATGCAGTAAAATAAATTTTCTTTCTCTTAAACTTAAATCGTCATCTATCCACAACTCATTCGGAGGTATAAATGGATAAACCTTATCGTGTCCTCCTTCTGTAAAATCAATATAAAATAAGTCTCTTACAAGCTTGCCATTAACAACCCAAACTGAAATTTTTTTGCTGTAAAATTTAAGCAGTTTTCTGTGCACTTTTATAATTAGATTTTGCTTTTTTACATTTTTTATTATATCTGACTTTTTTCGCTCTCCTCTTTCTATTAAATCTGCTCTCTCAATAGCTCGGTCATATGACCATCCCTTAGCCATCAGCCTGTTTTCAACAAGCAAATGGTCTGTATAGTATTTTTCTTCATCACCTACTCCTCGCTCTTTATCTATCCAGAATTCATTTTTTGGAATAAATTTGAATCTATAGTGCTGTCCAAAATTAGTAAATTCTTCATCTAAGTTGCTTCTGATATATTTTCCATCAACAATCCAAACAACAAATTTGGATATTGTGCAATACTTTTTTACATAAGGTTTTTTCATATCATCTCTATTCATTTAATTAAAATTCTTAGCTTATAAATTTTTTTGATGTCAAGGAACTTGACTAAAAAATTATATCATTTATGGTGTAGAGTTCCTTGAGCACAAGAAAATCAAAGATTTTCTGGCATCCAAAAAACTCACAAACTCATCAGAGTTTTTTTGATAGTTAGTTTTATAATTAAAGATTTGTAAAAATTAATATGTTTAATGAGATAAAGTCTAAATTAATGCTTCTTTCCAATCCTGAAAGAGCTGTTCAGAGCAAAAAATACTTGAAATCTCCTTATACATTTTATGGTATTCAAGTGCCTCAAATAAGAAAAATTGCTAAAAAATACAAAAATTTGGATATAAATGAAGTTTACAATTTATTTAGTCATTTGTGGAATTCAGGAAACCACGAAGAAATGAGTTTCGCTATTTTTTTGCTTCAGAATTACAAAAAGCAATTTAATTTAGAGACATGGAATTTTATAAAATTTAGACTGGAAAAATTAAAAACCTGGGATCATGTAGATGCATTATCTTCATGGATTTTGGGGCCGATTTTAGAGCAAGACATCTCTCTTGCAAATGAAATCAAACAAATGGCTGTTTCAAGAAATCCATGGATACGAAGAACTTCAATTGTTTCAACTTATCCTTTAATTAAAAAGAATAAAATAGAATTAACATTGCGGCTTGCAGAAATTCTTATTCATGACCCCGACATCTATGTACAAAAAGGGACAGGATGGATGCTAAGAGAGGCAGGCAAAAAGCAAAGAATAACAATACGTGAGTTTATATTAATACATCTTGATATGAAACCTTATGCATTTAGTTATGCAACAGAAAAGATGCCAGAATTAAGGCAAATTAGAAAAAATTGGGAAAAAAACATAAAAATGGGAATTAATCTTGAAAAAATCAGAAATGAAAAACCAATTAAAGAGTTGTTAAAATTTTCAATCATCAATATAGACAAGCCTTCAGGGCCAACAAGCTTTTGGGTTTCACAATTTGTTTGTAGATCTTTTAAACTAACAAAAACCAGTCATTTTGGCACATTAGACCCACAAGTAACAGGAGTGTTGCCGGTTGCATTAAGTCGAGCTTGCCGTTTAAACGAATATTTTATGCACAAAGACAAAATGTATGTTGGAATCATGCGCCTTCATAAAGACGTTTCAGACGAACTATTAAAAAGCACAATCAAGCAATTTCTTGGAAAAATAATTCAATTGCCTCCAGTTCGCTCGCGGGTAAAGCGGGCTGAAAGAGAAAGAGAAATAAAATCATTTGAGATTTTAGAAAGAGAAGATAAAGACATTTTATTTCTATCACAAGTGCAAGCCGGAACTTATATAAGAAAATTAGTCTATGATATAGGGGAGAGAATCGGAGGAGCACATATGCTGGAATTAAGGCGTACAAAAGCAAGTATATTTAATGAATCAAATTCAGTTAATTTGTATGATTTTGAGAAGGCAGCAGAAGAATACAAAAAAGGAAACGAAGCCCTTTTAAGAAAAATATTAATTCCTGCAGAAATAATTTTACAGGTATTGCCGGTTGTTCAAGTTAAAGAAGAGAGTGTTCAGAAGTTACTAACAGGCAAACCACTATTCAAAAGAGATATAATCGGAAAATTAGAGCACAAAGATGAAAAGTTGGCTTTATTCTGCAAAGACAGGTTCATCGAAACAGCCCGAGTAGCTAATGAAGGGGATATTATTGCTCGTCCAGAGTTCGTTTTTAACTGACTAGAAATAAGCACAATCTTTTTAAACGGAATTTATTTAAAAAAAGAATGGGAAAAAATAGAGCTGGAAGCCATTATCTTTTTCTTGCTAAAAGCAGAGATACAAGACAATCTGATAGGCAACAGGCTTTAAGAGATGAAGAAGAAGCAGAATTTTCTCCTACTCCTCCTGTAAAACATAGAGAAAAGCTAGCCGCACAACGTGCACAAAATGCTAGTGTGATGTCTTTAGAGTTAAAACAATCAGTTCCAGACGTATGTGCAGCTGGTAGGGGCACTTGCGGAGAAATAGTTTTTTACGCACTGGCTGCAGTAGAATCTCCAGCAGTAGACCGGCTTCCACAAGGTATGAATAGAGAAGACTATATCCTATCAACATTAAGAATGCATAGAACAAAAAATCCTGGCTTTGCAGATTATAGACCAAGACCATAATCTTTAAAACAGACTTTTCTTTTTTTAATTATGCGAGAATTTATTTATTACTCAAGAACAGCCCCAACAACAGGTCACTTTGGCGAAGACCTTCAAAAAGCCGGGAGAGTTGACATTGCGATTCATACAGTAATTGCCACTTTTTTCTTAAGTCATAAAATTAGAACAGACACAAAATTGCATTTAGTTTTTGGAGGTATGCCTGACCCTACAAAGCATTTGGAATTATTCCCTGTAACAGAAGGCATAACAGGAATTGATAAAATTTACTTAAACAAAAAAGACATTTCAGATGTAATCCGAAAAATGCTTTACAAGTACAAGCCAGGAATTAAAAATGAGGTTTTTCCAGGATACTGGATTGAGAAAAAAAGTTTGCTTGCTTTAGTTGGAGAGCTTAATAATCAGGGCAGAAATTTATATCTTCTCGACCCTGACGGTGAGGATATAAGAGAAGCTAAGATAAGAGATAATCCTGTTTTTATTATTGGAGACCATAAAGGTTTGCCTAATAAAGAGCTTAAAAGGCTGAAAAAAATATGCACTCCTGTAACAATCGGAAAGAGAACTTATTTCGCATCCCAAACAGTTGCTGTCGTAAATAACGAACTTGACAGAAGAGAAGAATCTGGAAATCTCTAATGGAGAATAATAATAGTTAAAAACCCATGAAATAATGATTTCTAATGGCAAAGGGGATTTCAGTAAAATTTAAATCTTATTTAGAAACAATTCCGCGAATGCTGGAAGTTCTTAAGTTAGAAAAAGAGCTTCAAAAGCATAATAAAATAGTTCTTAAACCTTCAATCAAAAATTCCAGCTCAAATAATACCAGCCCAGAATTTGTTGAAGAAATTTTAAAGTTCTGCTCGAAAAATAAAAATCCAAATGCTGAAATTTTTATAGCAGAAGGATCTGACGGTGAAGATACAATGGAATTATTCGAGAGTTTAGGCTACAAGTCACTTGCAGAGAGATATTCTGTCGGCTTAATAGATTTAAATAATACAGAAGTTGAAGAAGTAATTAATGGAGATTTCTTAAAATTTAATAAAATATTCTATCCTAAGATATTATTGGAAAGTTTTGTCATTTCACTTCCAAAATTATCTGAAGATGCTGAAACAGTAGTTGCAGGCGCGTTATCAAATATGCTTGGTGCTTTTCCAGCAAGATTCTACAAAGGATTTTTATCAAGAACAAAGTCCAAGATAAGAAATTGGCCAATGAAATACTCAATTCATGATATCTTAAAATGTAAGCTACCTGACCTTGCAATAATAGATGCTTCAGATAAAGGCTCTATTCTTGTAGGCAGGCCGTTAGAAATGGATAAGCAGGCGGTAAAATTACTTTCTAAAGATTGGAAGTCAGTGCCGTATATAAGATTAATTGATGAAAGTTTTTCTAGTTCAGAGGCAAATAAAATCAAAGACTCTGTTCAGTAAGATATAAAAATATAGCAGTATTTTGATTAGCATGAAAAGAGCAGTAAAATTATCTATCTCGGGTTCTGTTCAGGGAATGTTTTTTAGGCAGTTTATCAAAGATAGTGCTGATAAAGCAGGCGTTAAAGGTTTTGTAAGAAACCTTGAAGATGGCAGGGTTGAAGTATTTGCAGAAGGAAATAATCCTAATGTAGACCAAATGATTGAAATATGCCGAATCGGGCCAAAGCATGCGCGCATTAAATCTGTTGAGGAGAAAGAAGAGCGGCTTCAGGATTTCAAAGAATTTAAAATTCTAAGATTCTAAAAATATTTAAACACCTTTTTTCTTTTTATTACATGTCACGGGAAGAACAAATAATAAACGAGAGGTTAAGAAAATTAAAAGAACTCAGAGAGAGAGGCATTAATCCTTATCCAGATAAATATAATGTTAAAGATTTTTCTGAGGATTTGCAAAAAAAATATGAAAAATTAAAGCCTGAAAAATTTACAAAAGATGCAGTTAAGATTGCTGGCAGATTAATGACCTTAAGAGATTTAGGAAAGATTACTTTCGGAAGCGTTCAGGATGGTTATGGGAAAATTCAAATTGTACTGCAGGATAAGGATACTCCAAAATCAGTCTTTGAATTTCTTAAGTCTTATATTGATACAGGTGATTTTATTGGTGTTGAAGGCATAATTTTTAGAACAAAAAGAGGAGAGCTTTCAGTCTTAGTTAAAAAAATTGATATTCTTGCAAAATCAATTCTTCCACTGCCTGAAAAATGGCATGGTATACAGGATGAAGAAGAAAAATTAAGGAAAAGATACCTAGATATTTTAATGAATCCTGAAATAAAAGAAATATTTATTCGCAAAAGCAATTTTTGGAGAGCAATACGTGAATTTCTTTTAGAAAAAGGTTTCTTGGAGGTTGAAACTCCTGTTTTGGAGAACTCAGCAGGAGGTGCAGCTGCAGCTCCATTCACAACGTATCATAATGCATTAGATATCGATGTCTATCTAAGGATTTCAATGGGTGAATTATGGCAAAAAAGGCTTATGGTAGCAGGATTTCCAAAAACATTTGAAATAGGCAGGCAATTTAGAAATGAAGGCATGGACGCAGACCATTTGCAGGATTATACTCAAATGGAATTTTATTGGG
>CAYIRC010000021.1:0-13865 GCA_964365855.1 Candidatus Woesearchaeota archaeon | reverse complement strand
ACCTTGCCATCATTGATTAACTTAGACTATGCAGATGTTTCAGCTATTATGAAGAACGGCGACGTTGCAGTTATTGGTGTTGGTGAGTCTGACACAACTGCGAGAGTAGATGAAGCTGTAAGGCAGGCTTTAACACATCCATTGCTTGATGTAGACTATAAGGGCGCCACAGGCGCTTTAATTCATATCACATGTGGACCTGACTTTAAACTTGAGGAATTTTCGGGAGTAGGTGAACTTGTAACAGAGAACATCAGCCCAGACGCCCAGGTTATTATTGGAGCCAGAATTAACAAAGACTTCGCAAATAAGGTAAGAGTTATTACCATCATGACTGGAGTTAGGTCTCCTTATGTCCTGGGTAAACAACGTTATCGCGAAGAAGCACAGCCGAGCCGTGAAATGTCTGATTTAGGCATTGAAATATTTAAATAAATTTTTTTAATTTAAAGGAAGGTTTTTTTATTTTCTTCCTTTTTTTCTTTTAAGCATCTAAAAACTTAAAAATAATTGGAGAATTAATAATTCATGCGGATAAAAGTCAATAAAAATTTACTTAGAAAAATTATTTATTCATCGTTAGTTCCTGAAGAAAAAACAGTAAGAAATATTGCTGATTTAGTTGGAAAAGAAAATGAAAGAGTTGTTATTGATTTATGCGGCGGAAGGGATAATGTTTTGATTGTTGATAATACTAAACCAGGATTAACACATGTAATTCTTGATTATAAATATAAAAATAAAGATAGAATACATTCAGAGTATTACTTAAGGAATAATTAGCTATGCTTTTCTTGTGGTTCTTTTGTAATGACTGGCCTATAGCGATTATCCCATTTTTCCCAGAATATTGTAGCATCTAAACTCTTTTTATTTTTTGGCCCTGATTTTCCTTTCTCATATCCTATGGGGATTATTGCTTCAACTTGCATATGCTGTGGAATACTTAACTTTTCTTTAATTAACTCATCATTATAAGCTCCGACCCAACACGATGCTAAGCCTAAGTCTGTTAATTTTAATAACAAGGTTATTATAGCTGCGCCTGCTTGTTGCTTAGAGTATACGCGCCCCCTTTCCCCATAAAGATTTTCTAAATGAATATCATCGGAGCAGACTATTAATAATACTCCTGCTTCATTAATCCAGGTTTGCTGGGCAAATTTTGAGATTTCCCGGATTATAACATCATTTTCTATTATAATAAACTTAAGATTATTAATATTCCCTGCGAAAGGGGATTTATTAGCTGTGTCTATTGCTTCAAGAATATCTTTCCAACTCGGCAACCTGCTTTTGAAACTCCTTACTGACCTTCTTTTGTTTATTACTGCATCAAAATCCATTTAATCTTAAGTTATTTGAGCTATAAAAAGATTTTTATTTAAGCCTAATCTCTCCGCCACCAATAATTTGAGCATTTTTATAAAGAACGATTGATTGCCCTTCTGCAATCCCTATTATTGGCTTCTTAAATTTGAAGATATAATTATTATTCTCTTTTTCTAATATACCATTAAAGAGCTTACCAAGATGTCTTATTCTTGCTTTTAGATGTTTTTGAATTCTTTCTTTTGGATTAATTATATGCAAAGACTTGATTAGTACTTTTTGTTTTTTAAAAATTTGATGATTTTTTGGAGCAGCTACTAAAATATTATTTTTTCTTTTATCTGCTACATACCATTTTTGATTTGTTTTTGATTTTGGCTTTTTAATTTCCATGCCCAAACGATTTCCGATTCTTTGCCCGATTGTAAAATACATTATGCCTGGATGTGTTCCAATTATTTTGCCTTCAGGAGAAATTATTTTTCCTTTTTTTTCAGGAATTGATTTATTTAGAAAATTTTTCATGTTAACTTTTCCGACAAAGCAAATTCCCCTTGTTCCTTGCTTGTTCCAATTTGGGAAATGATTTTCTTTTGCTGTCTGCCTGATTTGTTCTTTTTTATACCTTCCAATTGGAAATAATGTATGTTCAAGGTCTTTTTGAGTTAATTCAAATAAAAAATAAGACTGGTCTTTTGACTTGTCTTTTCCTGCTAAAAGCTTAAATCCTGATTTTGTTTTTTTAATTCTTGCATAATGCCCCATAGCAATTAAATCTGCTCCTAGGGCTTTTGCTTTTTTCCAAAATAATGGAAATTTTATTTTCTGGTTGCATAATGAATCAGGATTTGGCGTTAAGCCTTGTGAGTAGGATTTTATCATTGGCTTAATTACAAGGTTTTTGTATTCTTTTTCAAAATCGAAAGTATAAAGGGGGATATTCAAAATTGAAGCAATTTTTTGAGCCATTAATTTTTCAGCTTTCCAGGCACATTCGCCTGTCAGTGGATTTTTGGAGTCTGAAAAATTTTTCATAAAAGCACCGATTACATTATATCCTTGTTTTTTTAACAGAAGCGCTGCTACACTTGAGTCAACTCCTCCTGATATGCCTACAACAACTATTTTTTGTTTTTTCATAATAGAAAACCGATAATAACATTTATAAAAATTTACAATTAGAGATAACTATGGCTGAGAGAGTGCATACTGGTGGAACAAGAAGCTTTGATTATGGCAAGGGCTATAATCCAAGATTAAATGATGAAGACAAGAGAGGAATTGAAGAGGCTTATGAAAAATACTATCAAAGGAAAGCTGAAGAGAAAAAGAGACAAAAAATTATTTGGATATCAATTATTGGGATTATACTGATTTTGATTGCTGGATTAATTATATTAATATAAAGAAACGTCCCCGGAAGGACTCGGACCTTCGACATCACGGTTAACAGCCGTGCGCTCTACCGAACTGAGCTACGAGGACTTAAAAAAGTGAAATAAGAATGTTATTTAAAGGTTACTGTAGGATTACTTTATGTGTAACCAGCAGACATTTGTCGTGAGTGGATTTCTTATGGAAATCAGATATTTTATCGTTAATAAATAGTAATTTTAAAGGTTTTATCTAAGAACAAAGAAGTTTATTCTAAAATCTCATAATAAATTAACTCTTCTCGATAAGAGTAAGTTAAATGGGGGTGACATATGTCACCTAGGTGCACACGTATGATTACTCCATAAACCTATAATAATCTTATTTGCTTTGTTATGTCAGAAATGAAAACTACATCCTTTAGGATGTAGCAGTAAATTTTACTGTTTTCATTTCTGAGCATCCTAAAAACAAGGGGCTTTACAAACCACATACTAAAGTGTGTGGTGCCCCATTGTTTTTTTGATTTAATTATTTTTCTAATTTTTTACGTTAAATTTATAAAGAAAAAAGGATTTGAAAAATCATAAAAGAGGTGTATTAAAATGGCAGCTAAGAAAAAAAAGAGTACTCGAAGAGCAACAAGAAAGAAATCATCAAGCAAATCAAAGAAGAAGAAAAAGAGAAGATAATTACATAAATTAATTTTTATTTTTACTGTTTATTTATTATTTTTTATTAATTTGCAGCTCTTCTTTTTTTAATTGGTTCATTTTTTCAAGATATTTATACACATTTGCCTGTTTTGAACCTTTAATTAGGCTTGTTAATGCCTGTGTTGCAGATTCTATAGATTCTGCCGAGCCAATAATTCCGACTTCATTGTCATGCAATGAAAGCCGGCATTCAGAAACTTCTTCAATTGTCCTTTTTGTTTTGCCTTCTTTCCCAATTATTCTTGATTTAACCTCTCTTAAATTTTTTCTTCTGGTAAAATCTCTAATATGCAATTTTCTAAATATTATATTTTCGTCCTTAAGCGAAAGAGCCTCTTTTACTGAAAACCCGAAACTAACAGCTTCGAGAATATTCATTGCTTCATATTCTTCTAAAGGTGAACCTTCTATTGTTACTTTTTTGCCTTCTATTGCTATTTTTATATTTAGTTTTCTTTCTAGCTCTTCTTTTATTCTTTTAATCTCGTTTATTTTTTCAAAAATAATGTTTTCCATATTAAATTGAGCAGAATATATTTTTTAATTGTTTGGTTATAAAAAAGTTAGGGCAAAGGGAATGCCTTGAATTGAGTCAACTTCTTTTTCTCTAATTATTCCTGCTTTAATTGCTGCTTGGATAGAATTTTTGCCTACAATATTAAATGTTGCATCTTCTACTGCTTGAATTCCTATTATTCTTACAGCTTCGTCTATTTGAACTTCTTTTTCTTTATAAAAATTTTCTCTTAGGTCTAACTGTCTCTCGTTTTCTTCGAATTTTTTCCCTATGAGGCTGGCGTCACAAATACCTACAACAGTTCTATAGGATCTGTGTATTTTTATAGCAATCATATTCGACTTTTTACAGGAGATTTGGCTCCGCAAGCCAAACAATGCTTAAATTTAATTCCTTTTTCAATAACTATTTCTGTATCGGGCTTGCCGCATTCATTGCAAATAACAAACTCTTTTGCATATTGCTCTATTTTTTCATTTACTTTGGCAGAACTAAGCTTTGTATTAAGTATTAATCTATCCCCTTCCATTTTTCCTGGCGTTGCTAATTCCTTTTGCAGGAATTTTATTATATTGTCAATAGGCCTTCTTAGGTAATCTGCTATCTGATTTACATTTGTTATAATTGTATTCTTTCCAGATATCTGCCCAGCTACCTTAGGAATTTCAAATCTTTCTGATGTTCTTTTTACTATTTTTACTTCCTTATATGCTTTTTCGAGCAATTTTTCATATTCTTCCATAAATATAGAGGAAAAGAAGGGTTTATAAAAGTGACTATAGCTTTAACCGAGGTATCTTAACTTGCCGGGCCTTGGCTCATAAGCTATGCCATCTTCAAGGAGCTTTTTGATTTCCTGGTTTATTATTTCGGGAGACTCTTTTAGTTCCAGAATTATTTTGTCTATTCCTACGCCGCCCTCTTTTTCAGCAGATTTTACTATAGTTATTATTTTGTCTTTTAAGGCAAGGATTTCATGCTTCTCCAATGCTTTTGGCTGCTCTGCTTCTAATTCTAGCTTTCTGACTAGAAGAAAAGCGGGCTCTTTTTTCTTTAAAATTTCCGGCGTGATATAAACTTCATTATTCCAGGAGCGTAAAAGCCCTACAACCAGGACAGTATCTCCCTGATTTAGATTAGTTAGTTTTTCCAAATCGTCTCCGAATGCTTTTAGTTTTATTTGACCGCTCCCGTCATCAATTGTGACTGACCCGTATTTTTTCTCGCCATCTTGAATATATTTTTCTATTATATTTGCGATTACGTTGACTCTAACAATTTCTTTGCCCTCAATTTCAAGGAATTTTAACCTTTCATTTTCTAATATTGGCTTGCCTGCGAGAACTGAACCAATTCTTAACTTGTATGCCACCTTTCTTTTGAATTGTTCATTAGCCATTGTTTTTCTAAAAGCTCTGGTTTTATAAAGGTTTATGGGATACAGAATAATTTTATTATAAAGCTTATTAATCTGTAAAATTTAAATAATTCATCTTCTTACTTTGACTATGAAAAAGGGGGTTAGTATTTGGGATATTTTTGCATGGCTTGTTCTTATAGGAATCTTCATTTGGCTTATTCTGAAAGTTGTAGGAATCATAAATACTCCTGAATTAGTTGCCTATGCTCCTTATTTTGGTGCTGTTTATCTTGCTGGATGGCAGATACATAAACTTGCAAATGTTGCTGATGATGTCCGGGGATTAAAAAGATTTAAAGATGCTACGATTAATGAAATAAACAATATTAAATCAAATTGTTTGGTTAATCATACGAAACAATGAAAACAGAAATTAGAGTTGAAATCATCAAGAACAAAAATCTTTCGAAAGCAGAAAAAGATATTATCAATAATGCAAGAGCAAGAGAATGGGAAAAAGGAGAAAGAAAAGATTTTGGTAAAGACTATGAGCCAGACACAGAATGGTTTTTTGTAAAAAGAGGAAACAAGATTGTTTCTTTAGGAGGATTAAGGCCAATCAAAATAAAATATCTTGGAAAAACTTATAACATTGGGGGAATTTGCAACACCATTAGCTTAGAAAAGGATAAAGGTTTTGGAACCATACTTATTTCTTTTATGATTGATTATTCTCACAGGACAGGTAAAACTCTTTTGGGATTTACAACCCAAACAGAATTTTTTAAAAAAGCAGGATTAAACACAAAAAAAGATTTCATAAAAAGATTTGTCTATATAAACCCCAAAACCAAAGAAAAAGTCTATGATGATGTGGGCGATGGAATTTATTATAATGGAAAAGATAATTTCGTCAAAAAAGTTCTATTAACAAAATCTCCTGTTTATATAAACATACAACACTGGTAAATCAAATCTTCTGAATAAAACCTTTTTTGGGCCGGAAGATGTCGCCGCTCTTTGATAGGTTTGTGATGGCTTCTTCCAATTCGGCTTCTGTGACCTTTCCAGCTACTTCTTTTTCCAATTCTTCTAGAGGGATTAGCTTTCCTAACCTTGATTCCAATTGTGAGATAGCATCTCTTACAAGAACAATTTTTCCTCTTTTTGATGATGTCATTCCTGTTGTTATTTTGTCAATGTCAAAAGTTTTTGTTTCTTCATCATAGCCAACTTGCATTAATGAAACTTTTAGCAAATCAATTGCTTTTTTTGCATCCACTGCAGTTACTTTTTCACTTAGTCTTACTTTTGCACATGCTTCTGAAAGCCTGATTATTCCTTCTAACTGTCTTGCTGTAATTGGAATTGGCTTTATATTTGAATCCGAATTTACTGATTGATTTCTTAATCTAACATAAAAATTTTTTATTTCTTCAATAGCTTCTTCTGATAATTTTGGCTTTACTTTTTGCTTTGCATAAGCTATATACTTTCTTAGCAGTTTTGGTTCAACTACATCTCTTACAACTTCTTGCTTGTGCTCCTGGAGAACATGAGAAGCGATTGCCTCATCCTGTGTTTTATTTGGCAAATCCCGAATTACAAAGATGATGTCAAATCGGCTTAATAATGCTGGAGAAATAGCTATTTGCTGTGGAATCGGAGTGTAAGGGTCAAATCTTCCTAGCTTGGGATTTCCTGCTGCTAATACTGTTGTTTCTGCTCTTAAAGTTGCATGTATATTTGCTTTACTTATAGTCACCGATTGCTGTTCCATTGCTTCATGCATTGAGCTTCTGTCCTGCTCATCCATTTTTTCAATTTCATCAATTGCAACCATTCCTTTGTTTGAGAGAACCATTGCACCTGCTTCTAAAGACCATCCTCTTAAAAATTCATCTTTGACAACCGCTGCTGTCAGGCCAGCTGCTGTAGCTGCTTTTCCGGAGACATACCTTCCTTTAGGAGCAATTGTTGAAGCAAATTTTAGCATTACGGATTTAGCAACACCCGGGTCACCTACTAAAAGAACATGGATGTCACCTCTTGTTGAGCCTCCATCTGATTTAGTTTTTTTCACACCACCAAACATCTGCAACAAAATTGCCTCTTTGATTTTTTCAAAACCATATATACTTGGGGAGATGCTATCAGAGAGCCTTTTGAAAGCATGAGAATCGGTAGCTAATTCCATAATTTGTTTTGATTCTTCTTCTGAAATATTTAGGTCTTCATAAGATTCTTCTAAAGGAAAAATGTTGTTTGCTTCAATTGCAATATCAAATCGGGTTGAAATAGCACCGGTCTGCAAAGGAACAGGAACTTCTTTTAAAACTCCAAAGATTTTGACCTTACTTCCTGGAGTTGTTCTTTCTTCCATTTTAGGGTCAACAAGATCTTCTTTTAGAAAAACATTAATTCTTCTTGGCTGTTCTCCTCCGTCTAAAGAGTCTGGAGATTCTTCAATTACTAATCTTTGTGCATCTACCATTTCTTTCGAGAGGATTTTAAAACCAATTTTCCAACCGCATGAGCATCTTGAAGGTTCTCTGAATTTTTTATCTATCTGTAGCACTGAAAGTATTGCTCCACAGCTAGGGCATTCAAATTTAGCGTTTACAACTTGAGGACGGACATCTGAAGCCTGCCTAACAATGCCCTCAATCCATAACAGTTGGTCAAGGTGCTTTGCTCTTATATCCCGTATTTTTAGATTTGAAGTTTTTGGCAAGTCTAAAAATCTGATTCTTGGACTTTTTACAAGGCCTGATTCTTCTAAAGCGGTTTCTAGGACCATTGCTAATGTTTCTTCTGGAAATTCTATAACTGCTTCTGATAATACTGGGGATGATTCTGCAATTTGAAGAAAAGATATTCCTACAACTGATTCGCCGCTCCTAATTGACTGTCCGATTTCTTTTTTATGCGTATTAAAGAAATTTTTTGCTTCTAATATTAACTCACCCTGCTTTTTTCTGCTTTCCATAAGAAATCAGGGTTAGTGGGATTTATAGGTTTTATTGTTCCCAAAACATATAAATCCTTATTTTAGAAAAATTTAATACTTCCAATAATGTAATTACCTTAAAGGTTTTATCTTACATGTCCAACAAAGACAAACCTGAACCTGAATTAAGACCTAAATATTTAGAGAAATTGGAAAAAATTAGAAAGGAAAATATATTCCTTTTAAAAATATAAAAGAGTTAAGGGAGATAATTGAAAAAGATTAGCTAAGTCTAATTTTACTCTAAAGCAAACCTTAAAATAGCGCCAACGCCTTTTGTTAGATTAAAGAATTGTTCGCCATCTGGATGGTCTGTGGAAATGAAGACAACACTTGAGCCTATATTTTCGGCTAGTTTTTCCAGCTCTTCTTTCTGCTTTTTAGGAAATTCTTTTGAAATCAATAAAATCTCAACAGCGCCTCTTTGCAAAGCTAATTTCACATTATTATAGTTATAAGCAGCTTTTTCTCTTTGCTTTCCAAGTGTTTCAAAGAACTTTGCAACAAGATTTTTTTCTTTTATTAACTCCTGCTGGGAAATATCTTCTTGAGACGATTCAACTAGCAACTCCAAACCGTGCTCATCAACATACCCTATGTCTTTAACAGCTATTACTTTTTCTTTTAATTTTGTCACTAACTGGCCTTCTTCAAGAAATTCATCTTTAGTTGGAATTGGGCCTCCGACTAAAATGCCTTTTAGTTTAGGCATATCAAAAAAGATTTCTTTCATTGCTTCTGAAACTCTTCTGAAAAAATCTTTTGCCAATCCTTCGGTAATCCTATGAAAACGCTGTGATGAGTTATGAACTATTAAACCATTTGCAATAAAATTATGACTTTTAGTTGCAATATCTATTGTTTTACTTACTCCAATAGATTCAATTTTTGAGATTTTAACTGCAATTAAGTTAGACAAATAAAACATCTCTAATCTTTTTCTTAATTCTAAATTATTTATTCTATTTAGAATATTTTTCTTAAAAACTTCTTTACATAACTGTTTTTTATTAATGAAAAAGTCAGGACAGGTAAACTGTCTTGTATTTAAGCCAGAATTTCTTATTATCTTAGCAACTTCACTGCCATTTACTACTATCTGCCTAACTTTATTTCTATTACTCCTACTTTTGATAAGTACATCTAATTTCAATTGCTTTTCTTTAGAAGTAAAACCTATTAATTTTGAGAATTTAATAAGTGATTCTATATCATTAATTGCTAAAGTGTATCTCATATTTTTAGAGTAAGGATTCCTTTTATTATCATAGGTATTAATAGATGATATTATTCCTAATCTCAGTAATGAGAACTGTAATTGTCTTGCCAACATGCCATTATTTATTCCAAACGCAACTCTTGATTTTGAAACATAGCCTTCGGCGTCAAAAAATCCAGACAAGAAAGATGCTAAAACTTCATCGGGAGATTTCATAACCATTAAAGGAATTTGCTGTTTCATTGTTTTGTCTTGTTCATTAAAAATTTGTTTTAATAGTTGAGAAATTATTCTACTCCCGACTCTTATTTGGTAATACCCTTTATTTTCTATATATCTAATTTTTGCTTCAATTCCAAAAATTTTATCTATTAAATTTTTGTAAAAATCCGCAACTTCTTTTCTCTGTTCTGAAAAACTAATTCTATCAATTTCATAATTGCCATCACCTAAATAATAACCAAATATTTTAGCCAATTCTTTATTAAGCTTCTCGAGAATATTAACCTTTTTAATATTCCAAACTTGTTTTATATAAGGTTTAAAAATAATCTGTTGTTCATCAAGATTTAAATTAATTTTTTCAGGCATTAATAAGTAATCTCCTACTTTTATTTCCGAAAGCTGTTTTTCTTCTATTCCCTTTTCTGTTCTAACAAAAAAAGTATGTTCTTTAGAAGCTTTAATTTCAAATTTAGGGTAAGAGGTTGTAATTCTTAATAATTCTTTTTCATTTTTCCACTTTGAGATAATTGGCGTTTCCTCTATTTCTTCCTTATTGAAGTTCTCTGCTACAACTAAAAGGGGGTTGTGGCTGTCTTTAATTTCGATTATTTCTCCATTATTCTTCATTATAAGCGTATCAGGTGACAAGCATTGCCCCCCAGCCCTTATCTTGCTTGGAACACCTGATGTTAATTTTCTTATAACCTTTATTTTATTTCCTTCCAAAATTCCAATTGTTGCTTCCTGCCTGTCAATTGCCAAAAGGCCGTAGATATCGCGGGCTTCAAGCATTTCTCTTAATGGACCTATAATAAATGTCTGATCACATCTGTATAGCCTTACATTTAAAGGAATTGGAGGCTCATAAACCCATAATTGAATATTTGGAACTCCTTCTTTTTCTGAAACATTGCCACAGAAAATTGCAAGCCCATTTTTCGGAGTCTGCCTGTAGTTTTTCAATTCTCTAATTATCATTTCCAAAGAGTCCACAACTGCCTGCCTTGTTTGTTTTGACTTAATATTTGCAGCTGTTGACTTTTCTGCTTCTAATTGCCTTGAAACTGTGTTATTATTAAAGCCTGCAGGAATCATGACTGTAACAAGTTCTGTATGCCTTCCTTTGATGCCTCCAAGTAAGTTTACAAGTTCTTCGAGTTTTTGCTTTTCTTTAACATCTATTTCAGTCATATTTTTAAAGAACAAGGAAGGTTAATAAAGTTTGAGTTTTTATAGAATATTAATGAAGAAAATCTTGCTGTATGCATTGATAACAATTGTTTTTTTAGCATTATAGTGAAAGACATAAGTCTTTCCCTATCTAGTCAATGACAAACTGCAGAAAGATTAATAAAGAAAACAAAACAAGAGACAGGAATTTGTTTTCTGTCTCTCAAAGTCCACGAACAAACTTAATGACTTTGAGATGTCCTTGACTATAGTCTTATTTTTTATAAGATTTTTCTTATTATTTCTACTAATGAAATTAATCTTAAAACATTATGTTAAGATGCTTGATGATGCATCTTGAGCGCAAGAGAATCATGATTTTCTGTGCAGAAAATTCTTAATTCAACAAGAATTTTCTTGCATTCAAAAGTCCAAAACAAAAACTCAAGAACTTTTTGATTTTGAGTAGTAAATCTTTGTTTCATTTTAAATTTTATGGCAGGCTTTCAAGTCTTTCTCAAAATCTTCAAGGTCTTTAGGGATTTTAATTCCTTCAATTCCTTCTTTTAATGAAATTCCTTTGTCTTTTTTTATTCTCCAGACATTGCTGTTGAATTCTATCAGCTTATTAACAAGCTCTAATTTTGATTTTCCGATTTTAGGCTTTGGAAATTCACTAAACAACAAGTCAATTTTCTTTTCATTTGCAATTGTAGAAGTTATCTGGGGAATTATGGGATAAATTAACTCTAAAAACCTTTCAAGAAGGAAATGAAGAGTATATTTTGCTGAATTTGCTTCTTCATTCGAGAAAGACTTTTCTTGGTTATATGCTCTTGCTTTAACAACTTCAAGGTAATGCGAAGCAAAAACTTCCCAAATAAAATTTCTTAATTTTACTGCAGGATTATGAAAATCATAGGCTTCATAGCTCTCATCTGTAAATTTTGTAAGGCTTTCAATATAATCAATTAGTAATTGGTCTAATTTAGCAAGCTTTGAAACTTTTTTTGGTTTTTCAAACTGCATTATAAATTTTGAGACGTTTAATATTTTGTTTAATGTCTTTAATTCGCCTCTGATTTTTTCCTTTGAGCATGTAAAATCTTTTTTTGACAAGTCTCCCTCAATCGAAGCCCATATTCTAATTGCTTCTGCTCCAAAATCACGAAGCAATTCCTGCGGGTCAATAATATTCCCGACAGACTTTGACATCTTTCGCCCTTTTTCATCCAAAATATGCTGATGTATCCACACATCTTTAAAACATGGCTTTTCAGTTTCCAAAAATCCTCTAAGCAAAGTATAATAAAGCCAGGTTCTGACAATTTCTTTTCCCTGAGGGCGAAGAGTTGCAGGATAAGCTTTTTTGAAAAATTCCATATTCTTTTTGTATTTTAGTATATAAAGCTCTGAAATTGAAGAATCCATCCAGGTATCAAAAACTCTTGCATCACCTTTCCACTTTTTGTTTTTGAAATCTTTTACCTTTCCGATAAATTCGTTGTTTTTGAAAACTCTTGCATCATTTGGAACTTCCTGTTTCCATGGCTGATAATATTTACCAGAGTCTGGAATTGCAACAAGCTTTTCCTTATCATCAGAATGCCATACAGGAACAGGCGTTGCATAAAATCTTCTTCTTGAAATTGGCCAGTCAATTGCAACAGAATCCATCCAGTCATCAAGAATCTTTTTGCTTTCTGCAGGATAAAAGTTAATCTTTACTGCAATCTCTCGAAGGTCGTCAAGAAAATCAAGCTGCTTAAGATAAAACTCGTCCATTTCAATAAATTCAACTTCTGCCTTTGACCTTTCAGATATTGGTGTTCTGTGCATTATCTGTGATTGTTTTACGAGCAGCTTTTCTTTTTTCAATTCTTCAATTATTTTTTGTCTTGCATCCCTAACTTTTAACCCTTTCAAAAGTCCTGCATTTTCGTTCATTGTTCCATCTTGATTAATTGCAATTACCGGAACGAGATTCATTTCCCTAAAAAATTGTATGTCTGATAAATCTCCTACAGAGCACATCATAACTAATCCTGTTCCTTTGTCAATTTGAGCCAAAGGATGCTTACGAATTGGAACTTCTTTTCTAAAAATAGGGGTAATTGCAGTTTTCCCAAGCAAATGCTGATATCTTTTATCTTTCGGATTATAAATAATCATCCCGCATGTGCAGATTAATTCAGGGCGTGTTGTGCCAATTATAATCTCTTCTCCTGTTTCTTTGACTTTGAATTTAATATCATTAAATGTGCTTGGTATATCTTTGTATTCAATTTCAGAATCGGCAATAGTTGTCCTTAATTTAGGGTCCCAGTTATTAATTCTCTTTGCTTCATAAACAAGCCCTTTCTTATACAAATCAATAAATGTGGATTGTGTTAAAGCCCGGTAGTCTTCAGAATCAGTTAGATAGACTGCCCCAATGTGCTCTCCTTTTTTATAAGATGTAAATGAAATCCCTAATTTTGCAAAGCTGTCTATGGATTCTTCAGACATTTCCTGCAAAAGCTTTTCACAATATTCCATAAATTTAGCTCTTCCAACTTCAAATGCAGAAATCTTGAATTTTTTTTCAGCGCCAATTTCAATAGGCAATCCATTACGGTCTAATCCAAGCGGAAAAATAACATCGTAGCCTTTCATTCTTTTATATCTTGCAAACATATCCATAAAACAATAGGTAATTGCATGCCCAATATGAATTGGAGCATTTACATATGGCGGCGGAGTGTCAATTGAATAAATTCTCTGCTTTGTCTTTGGCTTGAAGTTGAACATCTCTGCCTTTTTCCACTTTTTAGTTATCTCTTTTTCAAGTTCAACTGTCCAATTTTTGATATCAGCAAGTTAAATAACTTTTTACAGGAAGAAAGGTATTAAAAAGTTTAGGTTTTTGATATTTATAGTAAAAGAAATATGTCTTTTTATAT
>CAYIRC010000020.1:0-14233 GCA_964365855.1 Candidatus Woesearchaeota archaeon | reverse complement strand
ACAATTGGATAAAAAGCTAATTTTAAATATACTACATCCTTTGAAAAAAAATGATTCGCAGGAAAAATTACATGTTAGATATAACTGAATATATAAAAAAGAATTTAAAAAAAGGTTATACTCTGGATTCTTTGAGATGGGCATTGGTAAATCAAGACTATTCCCGGATTGAAGTTGAAAAAGCAATAGAAAATGTAGAGACACAGCTTGCACAAGAAGCCCCAATCCTTAAAACAAAGCCTGAAATAAAATATGAAATAATCGAACCCAAAGAATTTGCAACGCAAACATCTTTCTGGGATAAATTCAAGGGCTTTTTTAGATTTAATTAAACTTTCTTATTAAAACTGTTCCAAAAATGCAGTGATAACTTATGTTTTAAAATGAGCCAAATTTTAATTCATAATGAACAGGTCTCCTCATGTAAAAAATTATTTGGCTAAGACACTTACAGGAAGAGCTTCAAGACAACGCCTTGCTTCTCAATTATCATTTCCAAATTCTGATTCTTACTCTCAGGACCCAGAATGGATGCTTGCAAGACAATTGGTCGAAGATGCAGAAAATAACAGGACAAGCGATTCAAAATCAAAATTAGAATCAATTGGGTTTAAGATTTTAGGCGATGCAGGTCCTTTATATTATCGCGCAACTCCTCCTCAAGGTTGGAAAAAATCTACAAAAAGCAATGTAACAACAATAATAGATGTGCAGGGAAGAGAAAGATTAAGTCAGGTTTATCAGTGTGAACCACATAGCGAAAGAGTTTTTCTGAGAATTCCAGAATAATATTTGTTAAGACGCCGACGCCCGGAATCGAACCGGGATATCCCGAAGGAAAGTGGTTTGCTTGGTATTTCTCATCCATCCTGTTAAAGGAGGTTGATGGTCAAGGAACCCTTGGTGCCTTACCACTCAAGACCACCGGAGTACCATTGTCCCACGTCGGCTCAAAATTACGTGTAAAACTCGGCTTATAAAGTTTTAGAATCTGTTTTTTAAGTGTTTACTTTTTAGAATATTTAATTCCTCTTACTCTTGTAAAAACTCTTCCAAAATATTCAGGATGGCCTATATGAAGTACAGGTGTAGGAAAATCATCTGTTTTTACTATTGATAAATGCATTTGCTTTAGAAATGGTCTATCATGGTATGAAAACCAACAAGGCCATGCACTAAATAAAGAGAATAGCTCAGATACTCCACAATCATTGAGAAACTCTCCTGCTCTTTTTGCTGAGTCTCCAAAAAGAAAACTTGTAAATTCATCTTCTCCAAATCTATTTGTTGGAGTATCGCATGCTTTGCCAGGTGTATTTTTGAGTGCTACAGAATATTTTAATGCAAGTTCTAACTGTTCATCGGTCAGATGAAAATCCTCAAAATTATCGCTTGTTATCTTATGCGGGTCTCGGTGCGTTTTGGAATATTCTTCTTGAAAATCTAATGCTGGCGAGTGTTTAACCAATATAATTTTATCCTGAGCATTTGGAAAATATATAAAAGCTTCTCTTACCCGATTTCCATGCTTAAAAGTAGGGGTTAAACCTTCTTGCATAATTAATTCTAAATTTTCTTTTGCAGAGATAACTGAAAAATCTCGAGAGCTAAGCGATTTAAGTGCTTCAGTCCATAAGACATATTCAACATATCCTGAGACAATTCTTCCTTTTGGAACGTCTATTTTTATAGCCATCAGTAAAAGGAGTATAAAATTAATTTATAAATTTATTTGCTATAGATGATATAACTTCTCTATCTTACTATAGTCAACAACATTGATATTTACCAGTTATGTCTTTCAATATATTATCTTCAAAAAGTGAAACCTAACTAAATCTAAAGCAGGCTTGTGCAAAATTAGATAAAAATGGAATTTTTATCCAAAGAGAGCACTAAGCCCCGCCGCAGATTCAGAAGGCTTTTCTTCTTCTTTCTTCTCTTCTTTCTTTGCTTCTACTGCTCCAGCTGCTGGTGCAACTGCAACAGCACTTGCATTCTGCAATTCAATTGCTATGTCAACGCCTTTTAGACTTGCAATTAATATCTTAATTTTTGCTTCGTCTACATGTGCGCCTGCAGCTGAAATTACCTTGTGAAGGCTTTCTTCAGTTACTTCTTTTCCTAGCTTATGCAGCAATAAAGCACCGTATATATATTCCATTATTTATCCTCCCTGCCATTTAATTGAGCTTGAATTACTGTCTTAACTTCTTTTCTTAATTCATGTACTGTTGCTAATCCATCTTCCAATAAACTTATTTGTATACTCATCGTACCTAATGTTTTTGTGCTGTATGCTTTTCTTTCAGAAGCTACCACTTTTATAAGCAAATCACGTAAATTTCCAACAGTTCTTGTTATATCTTGGCAAGTAGCCAATGCTTCTTCAGGATGTCCCACATCTAAATTAACTTTTGCCCAGATATATTTGTTTTGAAATTCTCCACCAGCTGTAAAAATGCTTTCTGAAATCCCTGGAAAGTTATAATCTCTTAATTTTTTAAGTCTATCAATATATTCTTGCAATTTATTTTCATCTTCCATTACAATTGACCTCCGGATTTTTCAATTAATTTCTGAATTGCTTTCTCCTCTGCATTTGCTTTTGCAAAGAAATAGGTCATTGTTTCTTTTGTAAAATATTTAAAATTAATTGCAAAACCAAGCGCTTTTGAAATTGCAGTTTTTAATTCCTCATAAGCTAATTTTTTGTCAATTCTAATTTCAATATAAACCTTGTCAGATGCAAAATCATAAGCAGCAATAGGTTCAAATCCGACTTTCATTGGCATTATTCCTAATTTTGCTAAAACACCAGCGACATTTGGCTTTATCAGCTCTCCTTTCTTTGTAACAGTTGCTCCTTGCTTAATAGCTAATTTTCCATTTTCAACAGTAACTTTTAATCCTACTCCAGATAATTCAGAAATAGCTGGTCCAGGAACAAGGTTAGTTGGCCCGGGCTCAATAATAATATCTTCTGGAGCAAGTTCGCCTGCTTTGGCTCTTGCAGGACTCTGATTCTCAGTTAATAATCCTGAAAGTTCAAATGGGTCCAATTCCGAGAAAAATAATGCAATATCTGCCCCAACCTGTGCTTTAAGCCCTTTTATTCCCTCTCTCTTGCTTGATTCTATTGCTCTGATGACTAATGACTTTTTAGCAACTTTAATTTCAGCCCTGCTTCTTAAACTCTTTTTAATTTCATGAAATTGCGAACTGGGAAGGCTTTTAGTAGAAGCAATCAAAACAGTTCTGCTAGTATTCATCTTGTTTTTCAATTCTTTTACCTGCTCTAATTTTACTTCAGAGACTTTGGTTTCATTTCTTTTAGGCATTATTTCATCTCCACCTTTATAGGCTTGCTCATTGTCAATTTTACCATAACAGATTTTATATTTTCTTTTTTATTAGGCAGAGCATCTGCAATTGCTTTATAGACTGCATTAATATTTGCAATAATATCTTCTTCTTTCATATTTTCTTTTCCAACACTTAATTTTATGCTTGGTTCTTTAGCTCTGATTTTAATTGACTGCGAAATTTTGTCAAGTAATTGCTTTACTGTCTCTTCATTTTCTTGTGTTAAAATTCCTAATTGAGGAGAGGGCATCTTTCCTACAGGGCCTAATACTTTGCCAAAAGTTGTTGCAACAGCAGGCATTAATAGGGCAGCTGCAATAAAGAAATCATATTCTTTGACAAGAGACTTTAATTCATCTTTATCTCTATATTTAATAAATTCAGGCTGTGTTATTGTGTGTACAAAATTAGATTTTTTAGTTAAAAATCCGCAAACTTTTTTCTCTTTAAATTTATGAGGAATATTTACAACAGTGCTTACTGCATTTCTTTTTAAGTCAATACCTTTTAGATTTATAACTAAGTCTATGCTTTGGTTGAATTTCTTCTTTTCAGATTCTTTTAGCTGTTTTAATGCTTCTTTTAGTTCCATTTTTGTTATCTCCTACATAAGGACTTCAGCCCATAGAATTTGCTGGCTAAAGTATGTAGTTTAGCGATGAAATACTCATTCACAAGAGCTTTTTAAACATTTCCTTTGTTTTGGCTTTGTGTAGAAAATCTGATTAATGGCTTACTTTTTACACAGAAATCTATTTGAGAATTGTCATAAATGTCTGCCAAGATAAAAGCAATGTTAAGATTACAAGTATTACCGTTAACCAAATTATAATATTTGAAGATTTTCTGCTGGATTTATCAAACTTTTTTATGGAGTCATCTAATAAACACATAATTTTTCTTAACTTAATATTCATGGCCATTTGATAATTATCCGCATGTCTATCATTTTTACTTAACGAAAGAGCCATTATTTCTCTATCTGGGCGATTAATTAATTCATCCGCATCTTTCAATAATTCTTTATTAACTTCTTCAGTCATTTTCCATCACACCATTCACAGCATTTATCAGGGCAATCAAAGTTTAATAATTTTATTGATTTATCAAAAGTCTTCTCAGCATTCTTAACATCAACTTTAATTTTCTTTAAGTCGGTATTAAATAAGACCCCTATTTCTTTTACTTCTTTAGGATGATAGAATAGTAGAAAAGCAAAGCCCTTTGTTTTAGAAAATTAATTTGATTATGTCAGTAATTACAAAACCAACCAACCCTATAATAAGGATTCCAAGTGCAGAAACTTTTGCAATTGACTTAAATTCTGTATTAGTCGGCTTCTTCAAGACATGCCAGACTCTTGCTGACTGAAGAATAAATGATTTTAATGTTGTAGCTATGTTCATCCTTTTTTCAATATTCTTTTGTTTTTAAAGCTAATTATCCAGAAAGTCAATTCCCAACTCTTCTCCAAGAGCATCGCTCTCTTTTTTTGTTAATTCTAATGACGAACCAAGAATTTGCTGGCTTCTGACTCCTGTAACAATAAGCAAAACTTTTATTGTCTTGTCCATATCAGGAGAAATCTGCGCTCCTGAAATTAACTTTGCATCTGGAGCAATCTTTTCTCCAACAACTTCCATAACCTGTTTGTATTCATCTAATGACATATCATTTCCTCCAATAATATTTACTAAAGCACCTGTTGCATTTGTTATATCCACATCTAACAAAGGATTATTAATTGCTTTTTCAACAGCGTCCTTTGCCCTGTTTGGTGAATCGGATTCTCCAATACCAATTAAAGAAACACCTCCATTCGCCATAACTGCTTTTATATCTGCAAAATCAAGATTGACAAGTCCAGTTTTAGTTACAAGCTCTGTTATTCCTTTTACAGAATTTGTAAGAATTTCATCTGCAACTTTAAAAGCAGTATGTATCGGAAGTTCTGGTGCAATCTCAAGCAGTTTATCATTTGGAATAACAATTAAAGTATCTGTTACAGCAACCATTCGCTCAAGGCCGTATTGTGCATTTTCAATTCTTTTCTGGCCTTCGACAGTAAATGGTAATGTTACAACTCCAATTGTTAATGCGCCTGCTTTCTTTGCAATTTCTGCAATAACAGGAGCAGCTCCAGTTCCAGTTCCTCCTCCAAGTCCACAAGTGATAAATACCATATCGACCTCGCCTAACTTCTTTTTAATTTCCAATTCAGACTCCCTAGCCGCTTGTTCACCAATTTTTGGATTGCTTCCAGCACCAAGACCATGCGTCAACTCGCGCCCAATTAGAATTTTTGAATCAACACTTGTATACAATAAATCCTGTGCATCAGTATTAATTGCAATTATCTCACATCCTTTAATTCCTATTTCTTTCATTCTAGAAACCGAGTTACCACCACCTCCGCCGCAGCCTATCACTTTTATTCTTGTAGATTGTTTTTGCAATAAAGATTCAAGTTCCTCATCTATTTCATTAGTGCCTGTATTATGCACAACACCCTTTTCAATGGAAATACTAGCCATTATGAAAGATGTCTAAGAGCATTTATAAGTATTATTGTGATAATTTTTAACTTTTTTTATTTTCGCTATAAGCTTCTTTTTTAACTTCCTCAAACTTTAATTCTTTCCCAATTAATTCTTTAAATCTCTCTTTAAAAACATCAACAAATAAATTTAGTTCTTTAGATCCTTTTACAATAACATTGTCTTTAATTTCAAACTCTGGCAGAAATCTAAAGAAAAATTGTAGTATCGTACTGCATTTTTCTTTTTCATCACTAACTTTCTTAATAATCTTGAATTTATATCTTAATTCTTTTCCAGCTAAAGGATTATTAAAATCAGTTATAACTCTTGCACCCGAAACAGTAATAACTCTTGCCGTCATATTATCCATCAATAGAGGCATTCCTGCTCGTGGAATAATTTTCTTTTCTGTAAATATTTTTAAAGGTATTGTTTTTACAAGATTTTTATCTCTTTCACCAAAACCGTCTTTAGGCTTGATAGAAATTTCATATTCTTTTCCAAATTCTTTTTCTTCAAGGGCTTTATCAAATCCTGGGACAACCATTCCTTCTCCTATAACAATTATGCTCTCGCTAGGTTTTGCTTCAGGATTTAATTGTTTCAAATCTTCTTCAATATTTGAATCAAAAACTTCTCCATTGGCGTACCCTGTGAATTTTAATTCGATAAAATCCTTTTTTTTCGTAGTTTCCATTTCCAACACAAAAATAGTTTTCTTATAAATCTTTCTTTTTGAATTCTCAAAAAGATTTATAAACGCTCCTTAACAAATTTGATTATGGTTTTAAGATTAATCGACGCTCATTCAGCAAAGCCCGGCACGGTTATGATGATTGACGGCGAAGCTTGCACAGTTAGAATAAATGACATTAGCAAAACAGGAAAGCATGGCGCAAGCAAATGCAGGATTGAGGCGATATCTATTTTAACCGGAAAGAAAAAAGTAATCGCAGTTCCTGGAGGAGAAAGATTTGAAGTTCCTCTTATTGATAAGAGAAAAGCACAGGTTTTGAATGTCTTAGACTCAACTGCTTCTATAATGGATTTAGAAAGCTACGAAACAATTGAGATTCCATTCCTGCCCGAATTAAAAGATAATCTTGCCCCAGAAAAACAAGTTGAATACTGGGATATAGAAGGCAAGAAATGTATAATGAGAGTTTTATAAAATGGCAACAAAAATACCTATCGCACAGAAAAGATTGTTTCAAAATGTATTCATTTGCAAGAATTGCAACAAAAGAATTAGAACGCAGGCAGTTAGAGTGATTGGCGGTAAAATAAAATGTCCTAGATGCAAAGGCCACTCGTTTAGGGCAATAAAGAAGAAATAGGTGAATAATGAGCTTTATAAGATATGACATAACATTTCTTGTTTTATTTACATTATTTATAATAATTTTTCTTTATATTAGAAGAAAAAATCTAAAGAGGCAGGGAATAATGTACCTTTACCATACTAAGATTGGGATAAAATTTATAAACTGGGCAAGTAAAAAATTTGGAAAGATATTGAAGCCTCTGCAATATATTTCAGTTATTGTTGGATATGTCTTAATGATTCTTATTGTTTATTTTCTTGTAAAATTTGCAATTTTTTATCTCAGCTCTCCAAGCGCTGCGAGAATCTTAAAAGTTCCTGTATTAATGCCCTTAATCCCTTATCTGCCAGAATTATTTAAGATAGATTTCCTTCCTCCATTTTATTTTGCTTATTGGATAATAATTATAGCAATAATCGCAATACCTCACGAGTTTGCTCATGGTATTTTTGCACGCTTAAACAAAATAAAAATTAATACAACCGGCTTTGGGTTTTTAGGGCCATTTCTTGCTGCATTTGTTAATCCAAATGAAAAGCAGATGACAAAATCCTCTAAATTCTCCCAGCTTTCTGTTCTGGCAGGAGGAACTTTTGCAAATGTCATCATGACTATTTTATTTTTGTTAGTATTATGGGGATTTTTTGCTTTAGCATTTTCACCTGCAGGAGCTATGTTTAATATCTATGCAACAAGTATGGCAAATACTTCAGATATAACCTCCATCAATGGAATTCTATTTACAAATCCAAACCAAATTTCCCAGTTTTCAAATTCAACATTTATCAATTTAACAATTAATAATCAAACCTTTTTTACAGATCCTAAAATATTGCAGCAGACTTTTCAAAATAACATTTCTAAAATAGTGGTATTTGATGATTCGCCTGCGTTCAATGCGCAATTAAAAGGTGCGATAGCTCAAATTAACGGCAAGAAAATTCCTAATCAAGTTCAATTAAGGGCAGAAATTTTGTCAAAGAAGCCGGGAGATATAATTATAATAACAACAATTGATTCCAATAAAATTGTAAACAATTACACAATCAAACTTGCTGAAAGAAATGGCAAGCCATTTTTAGGAATAGGCGTGATTCCTGCATCAGGTTCAGGATTTACAGGATGGATATACTCGGTAATAACTAAAATTAAAGATCCAGCAATTTATTATCAATCTTCAATTGGAGATTTAGGAATATTTATTTTCGATTTGCTTTGGTGGATTGTTTTAATTAACATCAGCGTTGCTCTTGTCAATATGGTGCCTGTAGGGCTTTTTGACGGCGGAAGATTTTTTATGCTTACTCTCTGGGGCATAACTCGAAATGAAAAGTTTGCGCAAAGGGCATTTTCAGTGTCAACCTGGTTCTTTATACTGCTTGTAATTTTTATGATGATTAGGTGGGTTTTAGCTTTTACTTGATGTCAAGGAACTTGACTAAAAGTTTCTTGAGCACAAGAAAATCATGATTTTCTGTTCAGGAAATTTCCTTTAATTTACTGAATCAAAAAAACTCACAAACTCATCAGAGTTTTTTTAATTAACTGATAAATTCCACGCCATTCTTTGTGAAAACAACTAGCTTGATTCCTACTGGAATACAAAGCAAGGCTGAAATCAATGCCATGTGCTCTTTTCCAGTTCCAGATGCAATGGAAAGTGCAACTTCAAAATCTCCAGAAATTTTTGGTTTTAATTTATCAATAATTTCTTTTTTCAATTCCAATAATGATTGGTTTGAATTTACACTTATGATATCACAATTGTCATTTACTGAAAATTCACTAACTTCCTTGTTTTTAATAATCACTGCTCGGTCTAATTCCATCCTATTTAACAGAGCGCTAATCTGCCCCCAATTTTCTTTATCCTCTCCAAGAAATGCAACCAATTCCATTTTCTAAAGAAAAGAATTAGATTTATAATGATTGCTATATTTTAAACATAATGATGCAGGTTGCTGGAACATTTAGAAAAGAGGTTTGCAGATGGTAAAAGATTTGCCTCTTGGTGAAATTACATTAAGAAAATATGAAAAGCCTTATGATTCTTCTAAACGTGAGTTGGTTAGAAAAGTATGCCTAAGCCTTGGTCTCTTGCAGCCCGGTGATTCCAGAGACATAATTATAGACATTGTTCTTGTGTTGGAAGATGCGCGGAAAAAGCAGGAATGGCTTACTTCGTTTGCTATACGTGATAAAGTTGAAGCTGCAAGAAAAGAAAATTCACTGGAAAGTAAGGGTCTCGCTGAAAGCAATATGCGAAGGCAGTTAAAAAGACTGAGGGATGCTATGATATCTGACAAGCAGGGCAACAAATACAGGCTATCAGAATTTGCACCCCTTTTAGAAATATTTGAAACAAAAATAGTAAAATTTCTTATCCCTCAAATGATTGAAAGAATAAAAGAGTATTTAGATAAATTAGAAAAATCTTAATCATCATCAGTGTTAGTATTTAACTTATCTATAGAGATCATTACTCTTTTATCATCTTCGTCATCATCATAAGTCTTTCCCCTTTTAGCACCCTTTTTTAGCATATCTCTTGCAATTAGTTCATGAAGAGGAAGAGTATGTTTTATCTTTTGAAAATAAGTATATGCTCTAAGAGCGCCATTGTCTGAAACAAGAGCAGCAGGAACAATATATGCAGCTAAATTGCTCCCCCGAACTAATAAAGCCAATCCTAAAGGATATTTACGATTCTCGCGATAATAACTTTGAATTCCTTTATCATATCTTTCAATAAAACCTACAGCAAATTCAAGAGGCTTAGTATTTTCAATACCTTCAGAATTCATTCTATCAATAACCTTTCTAATCGAATTAGCAATATTAGCATTGCTTCTTTCTGCCATTTTCTTAAATTTGGGATTTATTGTCGATTATTAAAAATTATGGCATTTAAGGATAGAGAGAGTTTGTCGCATAATCGGGACGCAGGTTCAGGTGTCGTATGAGGGGACTTTTGGGTGTTAATCCTCTTCTTTTGGAACTATCCTTTTTATCGCTTCTTCAATATCTTCATCTTTTAAATCTGGAAATAGGGTTTTGATATCCTGTTGAATTTCTCCAAAATCCCAAGAAACTTTCCATTCTCCTCCAATTTGTTTCATCTTTTTCATTGAATCATTTATCTTTTCTAAGTCTACCCAAACAAGATGAGGTTTATTTTGACGGACAATAATTAACTTTGTCCCCTTCCAATATTCATTATAATTTTCTAAATATTTGAAAATATATCCCTCTCCCTCCGAATTAGACCTATATTTTACTTCTACAAAAAATGTCTCTTCTGTCTTTTCATTAAATACAACAAAATCAGGCATTTTTCTAATCTTTGTAGTTATAGGATTTACGGCTTTTCTTACCATATTCTTTATATCGTTTATGTGGGTTTCTACACCAAATTTATTACATTTCCAATCAGGCATAGAATTAATTAAGAACTCTATAATCCCCTCCGCACTATTTCCAGCAAGTTTATTTTTATTCCAATTTTCATCCATAAAAAGACCAATACTTATTGGGTTTTATAATCTTTCTACATAAAGAGGATTAATCTAATGCTTTTTCTGGTTCTGTTAAAATTCTATTTATTGCTTTCAATTCTATGGCTTACAAATATCTCACGTTACAATTAGAGAATGGGTGTTAAGATTTTCAGAGTTAATGGAAAAATATAGCGAAACAATACAGCCACAGATTAAAGGAGTTTGGAATGCAGACGAAACTCTTGTATTGACAAAGAGAGGAAAGGACAATAAAACTTCTGCTGAAAAGTGTGGGATATATCTCAATAATCCTAATAAATGGGGAAATCTGCTTCTGAATAGTATAGAACATGGCAGAGGAAACAACATTCAAAAGATTGAGACACGCACTTCTTGAATTGCTTAAAGGTTATCCTGCATATAGATTTTTCGGGAAAATAGAATCATATTTACCCGAAAGTAAATATTCTCTACTGACATTAGAAAAAGATGGAATTATAGAATTTGCTACCAAAAAAGAATGTATAGAATTAAATAAAAAACTTACTCCTGAACAATGGACTCAGTTAAGAAAAGAAGGAAAGAAAGAGCCGACATGGTATCGTCTTTCTCCAAAGGGAATAGATTTAGCTATCTCTATCATTAATTTGGAATATGCTGAAAAAACAATCAAACATAGCCAAAAAACATTAGAATATAGTAAGGAAATGAGGAGGTTTACTATTGTTGTTATTACAGCTTCTATTGGTGCTTTGCTATTTGCCCTTGCCCAATGTCTCATTAGCTTATGGTTTTAAGTCCCGAAAGCGACAAGAAAGAAGAAATTAATTAAAAGTCCCTAATCTGCGACACTCTCGGATAGAGAAAATTTTATAAACCCTTTATTCTCACTAAAACTATCTACTTCTTAGATATTAGGAGGTAGCGGAGCATAACTATGTTATTCATAATTAAAGTGACGACGAATAAAGAAGAAAGAGCATTGGAAATGATTAGCGAAAAAGCTCAAAAAAAGAACTTAAATGTGTATTCTATAGTAAGGCCTCACGGGCTTAAAGGATATATACTTCTCGAAGCTGCAGATAGGGATTCAGCAGAAGAAGCGGCATTTAATCTTCCGTATGTCAAGGGGATTATAGGCAAGACAATAGAATATGAAGAAGTTAAAAATATTCTTGAGCCTAAAGTCGAAGACTTTAAGATAGAAATTGGGGATATAATCGAAATGATTGCAGAGCCTTTCAAAAATGAAAAAGCCAAAGTTATCCGAATTGATAAGCAAAAGGGAGAAGTTATTGTTTCTCTTTTAGGCGCATCAGTGCCTATTCCAGTTACAGTCAAATTGGATAACGTAAAGGTTATAAGGAGAGAAAAAGAAGAAGAGGAAGAAAAATGATAGTTAAATTAATTATAGACGGCGGAAATATGAAACCCGGACCTGCTGTTTCACAGCAATTAGGCCCGTTAGGTATTAACCTCGGAAAAGTAATTTCTGATGTAAATACTGCAACAGCAGGATTTGTAGGAACAAAAGTTCCAGTTGAGCTGGATGTAGACCTCAAATCAAAAACTTTCAAGGTAAAAGTATTCTCGCCTCCTGTAGCAGAATTAATAAAAAAAGAACTTAAAGCAGAAAGAGGTTCTGGCGAGCCTGGCAAAATAAAAATTGGGAATGTAGCCATTGAAAGGCTTATTAGCATTGCTAAAACAAAAATGCCTAATCTTCTTGCAAAAGATTTGAAGTCAGCAGTCAAACTAATTGTTGGAACATGTGTCTCACTCGGAGTATTGATTGATAATAAAGAAGCTAAAGATATTGAAGCAGAAATTGACCAAGGAATTTACGATAAAGAAATTAATAATGAAATTACCGAACCTTCAGATGATAAGAAAAAGAATTTAGAACAATTCTTTGAAGCCAGAAAGGCAAAGCAAGATAAAGAGCTTAAAGCTCTTGAAGAAGCTAAAGCTGCAGCAGAAGCTGCTAAAGCAGAAACAGCAGCAGCACAGCCTGCAGCTGCTACTACCACCACAAAAGAATCTCTCAAAGAAGAGCCCAAGAAAGAAGAAAAGAAAGAAAAGAAGAAAACTTAAATACCTTAATTTTATTAAATTCTTTAAGGGGATGTGGGGTAACCTGGTTAGCCTTTCAGGTTTGGGGCTTGACGATCCCGGTTCAAATCCGGGCATCCCCATATGTTTAAATAAGGTGATAAATAAATTTTTACAATGGCATCAAGAACAAAAAAAATCAAGGCAGCAGGAAAGTTCAGGGCAGGTTATGGAACAAGAGTTAGAAAGAAATATAACTTAATAGAAGCAGACCAGAGAAAAAGACAAGTGTCACCATTTTATAATAAAGCAAGAGTTAAAAGGATTGCTTCAGGCATCTGGAAATGCCTTAAGACCGGCAAAATCTTTGCAGGCCCAGCATATTCAGTAGGATACAAAAAACAATAAGTTTAAAAAATATCTTTTTATGTAACTTTTATGGCACAGTATAAATGTTTTAAATGCGAGAAAACGATAAGCAATAAGCTTCTTGAAAAGAGGTTTTTATGCCCCAATTGTGGCTCTAAAATTTTCTTTAAGCCAAGAGCTCATATCGTTAAAATAAAAGCTATATGAACATTGAACCAGAAACTAACAAAAAGATTCAGGAGCTTCAAATTCTTGAACAAAATCTGCAAAATTTAATTATGCAAAAACAATCAGTTCAGATTGAATTGAATGAGTCATTAAACGCCCTTGAAGAATTAAAGATAAGTGACGACGAAGTGTACAAAGTTCTTGGAGGAATTATGATTAAAGCTGATAAAAATAAATTGCTAAATGAATTAAATGAAAAGAAAAAGATTTTAGACTTAAGAATTAGTTCAATAGAGAAGCAGGAAAAGATTATAGAAGGCAAAACTGATCTGTTAAGAAGAGAGATTAACGAGGATATATCAAAAAATATCAAAAAATAAATTGATTGTCATATGAATTTAATCATAGCAATATTTATATACTAATCCATTTAAAATTTAATCATGGTGTTTAACTTAAAAAAGATGTTCGGGAAAGGGAGCTTGGAAGAAGAGTACGTCGAGATTGACGTTAATTCTCCGAAGCTAAAGGAGAACAAAATTATAGTTAAGCCTTTCGTTCTAAAGCAGTTTGATGACATTGGAGAAATATTAAATACCCTAAGGGAAGGATACACAATAGCAATTATTGATATCAAGCCTTTAAAAACAAAAGATATTATAGAATTAAAGAGAGCTGTTGCAAAAATCAAAAAAACAGTAGATGCTATTGAAGGCTCAATTGCGGGTTTTGGGGAAAATACAATTATTGTAACACCGCAGTTTGCAGAGATTCAAAGAGCTTCTGCTTCAAAGGCTAATCCTAAGCCTGATTTTATCAGCGGTTAAATTTTTTTAAAAGTTCTATTAATTTTATTATTATTTATAGTCAAGGACATCACAAAGTCCTTGAGTTTGTTCGTGGACTTTGGGAGACA
>CAYIRC010000019.1:0-14320 GCA_964365855.1 Candidatus Woesearchaeota archaeon | reverse complement strand
CCAAGAACTCTTTATTTAGCTCTGACTTTTTATTTAAAGAATAAGCTTAATTATAAAAAAGTCTTGCCTATTGCAATGAAATACGGGAAATACACCATGTTTGAGAATATGATAAGCCTTTTAAAATCAAAAGAAAATAAAATTAAGCTTGACAGGCTTCCTGAATTTGAAAGAACAGATTTTAGAAGAATAGCAAGCATGTATGGAGTAAAAAATGTTTAATAAAGAAGAATTGGAGAATTTGTTAGTAAAGATAGGCTCTAAAATAAAGAAGCAGATTAAGATTTATATGATTGGAGGATGTGCTCTTTCTTTTAAGGGATTAAAGCCTGCCACAAAAGACATTGATATAATTGTTGCAAATAAAGAAGATTTTCAGGTATTTGATGCTTCAATGAGAGAAAATGGCTTTAATTCAAATTCTGTGAAGGAAAGTGACTTTTATACAACTGCTCTGGAAGTTTATATAAAAGATGAGTCAAGAATAGATGTTTTTCTAAAACAGGTTGGGAAAATGTTATTTTTATCTGAGAGTATGACAAAAAGAGCAAAAGAGCATAAGAAGTATGGAAATTTAATTGTTTATCTGGTTTCTAATAAAGATATATTCTTGTTTAAAGCAATGACTTCAAGAGAAGGCGATGTTTATGACTGTGATAGAATAATAAAAGAAGGAATTGATTACGATGTTGTTTATAATGAAATAGTTGAACAAAATGCAAAGCAGGCTGTGCAGATTGCTGATAAGACTTATATACTTGAAGATGGGAAAGTTGCAATGCATGGTGGAAAAGAGATTCTTAAAGATAAAAGAATAAAGAATATTTATTTTGGCGGAAGATAGTTTAATTTGCCACCATTCTTTCCAGTGCCAATAACTCTATATTTGGGAGTGGCTGGTTCGGATTTTTGCTGGAGTTTCTCGAAGAACACTGGAGTAAAGTCCAAGACAAAAGCTTTATATACCCAAAGTGTATAATTATACAGTAAAGGTGTATAATAAAAATGCTGACTGAAAATGAAAAAAATGTCATGAAAATGCTGTTATATGCATTTGGAGAAATTTACTCAATAAATAAAATAGCAAAAGAATGCAATCTTGCCCCGAATGGAGCATTAAAAATATTAAGAAAATTTGAAAAAGAGGGGATATTAAGATTTTGCAATATCGGAAATATGAAATCCTACAGCCTAAACTTTGAAAATGAAAAAACAAAGAATATTCTAAAATTAGCATTAATTCCAGAGCTAAAAGCAAGAATTAAGTATCGGGCAGAGGATTTAAAGCACTTGAGAAAGTTTGCAGAAGTATGCATTATTTTTGGCTCCTATGTTGATTTAAAAAAAGAGCCAAATGACATTGACTTATTTTTTGTTATTGAAAATAGAAAATTTAGTGATTATAAAAAAGAAAGCCTTTCAGTTTATAAGACAATGCCTATTAAAGTTCATGATGTCCTGCAGACAGGTAAAGATATTGCCGAAAATCTTAAGAAAAAAGACAAAGTGATTATAGAGATACTTAAAACAGGTATTATTTTATGGGGATATGATAAGATAATTGATATCATTGAAAATGACTATAAAAGATAAGCTGAAAAAATGCATAAAAGAAGGTGAAAAAGGAGAAAGGCATAAGGGACTAAGAGAGACAGAACCTTCTATGAAGATTGCACAAGGTCATATCAGCAAAGCAATGCATAATCTTAATGCAATAGATACTTTTCACGAGAATGGATATTCTGATTGGAGCGCATCAGCTGCTTTTTACTGTTTGTATCATTGTCTGCTTGCTATAATCTCAAAAAAAGGATTTGAATCAAGAAACCAATCCTGCACCTTTGCACTAGTTGAAAACATGATTGAAAATAGTAAAATAAGCCTTACAAAAGAAGAATTAAAAGAAATATTTGATAAAGATATTACAGAAGACCTGAGCCATAGCAGAAAAATTCTGGACATAAGGGAAAACATGCAGTATTCAATTAAAACTGCATTAGAAGAAAAAGAGTTTCAGTTTCTAAAAGAGAGGACAAAATTCTTATTTGATAAGTTAAGAAAAGAAGTTGAAAAGCAGTGATTTTAGTTCTAATAAGTTTTATAAATTCAAGCATTGTTGTAAAAATAGGAAAGTTATTGGGGGACATCGCATCAATATGCCATGAACCCCTAGTCAGCGACTCGCGCATACCTGAGACTAAAGTAAAATAATCAACTTCAACAAGCTTATTGACAAGTACTTAGAGAAGAAACTTACGCCATTGGCAGGCGAGCTTGAAGAATGGCCTCTAATTTTTGAATTGATTTCGCGATTGAATTTTTATTCAAAATAGATTGAACAATTTTTTCTATGCTGTCCTCTTTCTCTCCTTGAAAATTAGCCCACCAACTACCAGAGAAATCCAACGCTTTTTTAAGTTGTCCCTTAGCTTTTGGGAAAGAAATTTTAACGTGTCTTTTATCTTTATATATTGTTGTTCCATCACTCCATTGCGTAAATTGTTCTTCTTCTGTGGTATCGCTATGCTCATATACAGACAAATTTTAAAGATAAGTCAATGCCCTCTGATTTCTCGTTTCGCCTAAAACTTCAATTGCAACTAGTTGATCATCTAATTGGTATTCCCATTTCTCTGGTTCTAGAAGTGATTTGGATAAACTATACCAGTGCTTTCTACCATGCAAGGGGGGCATATAAGTTCCGCCATCTGCAATCTTAATCAGCTCTTCAATTTTATCATTAGCTACCATATTCCTTTAAAGTATAGACTGACTATTTAAATCTTTAAGTAGAGACTGTTGTTTCGCAATAATTGTACAGGAGCGTTACCCTGAAGGGTTTTGTCGTGGTTTTGTGAGAACCGGGAAAATCTGCACTATAAACTCTACAATGAATTGTGGAGATTTTAACGTGTATTAAAAAAAGTAAAGCAATCAAATAGAAATAGCAAAACAGAAAAGCAATATTTATATGCTTAATATTCTAAACTTAAATATGAAAGAGAAAAAAGAGGGCATTAAATTAGCCTTGCTAGATACTCTAAGAATCAAAGTCAAAGACTTAAATGTATATAAAAAAACTCACAAAGGCTGGGAAAAATCTGATAAATTATTCCCAGAAGCGATAGAAGCAATAAAGCTGTTTAAATCCAATAATAACTTTAAGTTTTTAATTGATAAAATAAACCCTGAATTTATCAAGGGGCAGTTTTACAAAGGAAAATGCCAAGGAGCAAGAATTAATATTTTGCCTGATGGAAAAAAATTAGACAAAGCTTATTCTTTATTTGCTAAAAATTTAACAATTCATAATGAAAACTCGAATTCACACTGGGATGTCATCTATCAAAATCCTGATAGAAAATACGCTTATGTTTATACATTAAGAAAGCATAATAATGCAGTAAAAAAGAAGTATAATGAAGTGAAAGATTTTAAAAAATACTATCATCAGATTATAAAGCGGGCTTATAGCGCCCTCAAAAATGAAAATGATTATCTGGCTTTGCCAATGTATACTCTTCTCGAAACTTATATGCGCGTAGGCAATGAAATTTATTATAAAGCTCATGGCCACAAAGGTCTTTCAACTCTGAAGAAGAGCAATATAAAAATTAAAGGAAATAATGTAACATTTAACTATCTTGCAAAAGATGGAGTGCCAATTAAGATTACAAAACAATTTCCAGAGATATATATTAAAAGATTAAAAAAAATAATAAACTCAACTAAAAATTCGGATTTTATATTCACAAATTCTCATGGGCATCCTTTGCAGGATATAGAGTTTAAAGAAGCTTTCAAGCATTATTGCGGAAAAGAATTTTATCCGCATATAGTTCGTTCATTTTATGCTACAAATAAAGCAGAAGAGTTTTTAAAATCGCATAAATCTGCAACAAAAGAGGAAATTAAGGATTTATTCAACTCAATAGCAGAAAAACTAGGCCATAAAAAATTTGATAAAAAAAGCAAGGAATGGAAAGATAACTACAATGTTACAATTCACCATTACATTCAGCCGCAGGTCTTAGATAAAATTAAAGCAGCAATTAAATAAAATTTATTCAGCTTTTTCTATAATCTTCTCTATCTGCCTTCCTCCAAAGTAAGAGATTAAGGCAAATCCAAAAGCAACAAGAATCAAATCTCTTATTCTTATTAGCAGGCTTAAGGCAAATCCTATACTGCCTTGATTCTCTAATAAATAGAATAATCCTGTCTGCCCTGCTTCAAGAAATCCAACGCCTGCAGGAACAGGTACAAAAGTAGCAATCCCGTGTACAACAGCAACTAAAATAAGAATTCCTAAAGAAGCATTAACACCAAGACTAAGCAACAAAACCTTCATTTCAACTATAACTAAAATACCATAAACAAAATAAACCAAAAAACTAAGTACAAACGCTTTTTTATGGTTGATAAAGAACCAGCTCATTTTTTTCTCTACATCTTCTAAAGCATGTATAAAAGATTTAATTTTAACAATTTTATACAATCTCAAAAAATTTATTATTAAAGTAAAAGACCCCTTGCCAGTAAGAGTTCTGTAATAAAAAATAAACAAGAAAAAGAACCCAAGTATAATTACTGTAGCAAGACTAATTTTCAAATAAAGTGGGAAGTTAGGCATAAACATTAAGATAAATAAGCCAGCCAGCCCAAAAATACCTGCGCCAGTTAATTCAACAAATCTATCCATAATAATTGTTGCACTTCCGGTTTTCAAGTCTATATTACACTCTTTATTCAGCATATAAGCTTTAACAGGTTCTCCGCCGAACCGGGAGATAGGGGTAACATAACTTACAGCATAGCAAGCCAAAGTTTGTTTGAATAATGTAAAAAAAGGCAAACCTTTGGCATAAGTGTTTAGTATTATCTTCCATCTGTAAGTTGTTAGAACAGTTAAAAATAAAGATATAGTTATAAAAATAAAAAGATAAATAATATTAAGGTTTCTAACAATCATCATCACAGATTGTATGCCTGATTTATAGAGGAAAAATCCAAAGATGCCAAATCCTACAACTACTGAAATAAGCAAATTCACCCTCTTTTTCTGCATCTTCTGTTATAGATAAATTAATTTTTAAACTTTCACTTATAAAATCATAAATAAAAGCTTAAATAGTAATTGAGATTTTAGGAAAAATGGAAGAGGTAAAAGAGGCAGAGGATGTTGATATTAAGAAAAAAACACAAGCCAATATTATAGTTAAAAAAGAAATCCAAGATACAATAACTCCTGCAAATAACAAAAAAGTTTCAGAAGAAGAATTTTTCAGTGTGCTAAAGATGGTCTCTCCAGGAACAAACTTTAGAACAGCATTAGATGGAACAGTAAAGGCAGGCAAAGGTGCTTTGATAGCTGTTCAAAATGAGCGCCTTAACTCTATAATTGACGGAGGGTTTAGAGTAAATTGCAGATTTACTCCGCAAAGGCTTGTCGAACTAACAAAAATGGATGGAGCTATAGTTCTCTCCAGAGATATGAAAAAAATAAACCATGCAAACGTGCTTTTAACTCCAGATACAAAGATCAAAACTTCAGAAACAGGCACAAGGCATAAAGCTGCAGACAGAACAGCCAAGCAAATAGGTGGGCTTGTAATTGCTATTTCTGAAAGAAGACACGAGATAAATTTGTTTTATAAAAATGTAAAGTATAATATTAAGAATACCGACGAAATTTTAAGAAAGGCGAATGAATATATACAGCTTCTTGAAAAACAGCGTGAACTATTTGATGCAAATGTTGAAAAATTAACAAGGTCAGAACTAAAAAATTATTTCAATTTAAATCAGGCAGTAAATGTTATACAAAAAGGAAGATTAATACAAAAAATAGCCCAGGATTTAAAAAGATATATTGTTGAGCTTGGGCATGAAGGCACTCTACTAAAAACAAGGCTTAAAGAATTGCTTTCTGGGGTTGAAAAAGAGACTTTTCTTGTAGTAAAAGACTATACAAAATTAAATCTAAAAAAGTCAAGAATACTGCTTGAAAGCCTTTCATATGATGAAATTTTGGACTCTATGAACATATTGCGGACACTGGCATACGAAAAATCATCACAGGCAAGTCAAATCAAAGGTTGGAGGCTTCTTTCAAAAACATCACTAAATGAAGCGGATATCGCAAATATAATTATGCAGACCGGAAGTTTAGGCAAAACTATTCACTCCAATATCAGAGAGTACTCTGTAATAATAGGAGAAGAAAAGGCAAAAATATTTAAGGAAGAAATCGAAAGACTGAAGCTGAATTTTTAATTTCTCTTTGAGGAATTATCTCTGTTATTTACTAGAGCCATACTTATTCTTCCATTTATTCATTAATTCAGCCAGTTTTTCTGCTTTCATTCCATATGTATCTGGCAGTGAGCCTTCAGCGCCGGCTATATTTTTCACAATTTCCCTCACCACCTCAAGTCGCTCATATTCACTTGAAAATTTTATTCCAACCATTTTATTCCGCCCTATTTTTATAGGATAAAATTCTTTTACATGCTTCCATTCGCAAAAATGACTGCAGAATAGCCCCTTAATCAAAAACCCCTTTTGGTTTAAATTAAGAAATGAGCTGTTTGGAAAAATTTCTATAATAAAAACCGCAGTTCCAATACCAAAGAAAACTAGCCCCATCCAGACAATAAAAGATTTTTCATATTTAACTGCATATAAAAAAAATAGAAAAAACATAAAGCATAGGACAAGATAAAATAATATCTTCAATTTTTTTGGTTTCAATGTAATGCTCTCTTCTTTCATATTTTAAGCCTTCCCCTTTGCCAGTCTTTAATAATCTGCAGTACAGTTCTATGCTCATCAACCCTTCCACCCTTAATTAAAAAGTATTTTTTTCTGCCGATTTTAAGAATTATCTCATACTCATCTTCTCCATTTTCTATTTTTATTCCATAAAATCTTTCCAAAGCTTCTTTATTAACTTCAACAAAATTTTTTATTATTGCAAAAGCAACCTTATCAAGATTTTTTATTTTTTCAGGATTTTTAGCGCCCAACACTCCCAATTTTACTTCATTGTCCTCAAATGGAACAACACCAGGTGAGTCAAGAATTCTAAGATTTCCAGCTTTAATAAATTGTATTCCTTTTGTAGTGCCTGCCATAACAGAAACTTTTGCTTTAGCCCTGTGTGCTAAAGCATTTATTATAGCAGATTTTCCAACATTAGGATATCCAACAACCCCTACTCTCGGCTCGCTCAATTTCATCTTTTTGCCAAGAATGTACAAATTAACTTTTAAGCCTTTTATCGCAATATTCTTAGAGCCTGAAACAAAAAAAGCATCAGGAAATTGTTTTTTTAATTTATTTAAAGATTCCTTAGAAATTAAGTCTATTTTGTTAAATACATAAACAATTTGCTTCTTGTATCTTTCAACTTTTTCTTCAAGCTCTTTATTTCTTGAAAGCTCGGGCATTCTAGCATCTAAAATCAGCAAAATAATATCTGCATCCATCAAAACTTTATTTACAATCGGCCAGTACCCCATAAAAAATATAATTTAGGAAGCTTTATAAATCAAATCTTTCTAAAAACTCCATGAAAAGATCATCAAGGCGTTGGAAAAAGAAAGGGCAGATGCGCTGGAAATGGCAACGCAAAAGGCTGAAAAAAGAAAAGCACAAAAGAAAGCTTCATAGAGAAAGATCTGCATAATTAATAATCTAGTATATTAATATTTAAAACTAAAAATTATCTTAGGTGTTAATGACATTAACCTTAGATTCGTTGTCACGTGAATTTTTTGCTGTTCTTTCTCAAGATGAGAAGTACCCTGAAATATTAGATTTAATAAAACAAAATTCAGCAGGTAATATATGGATTATTGGTGGGCTAGTTTACAAGACAATTGCAGGATTTTTACAAGGAATAACTCCTCAAATAAAAGATTATGATTTTGTTGTTGAGCAAAGCATTCCAGAAATAATAGTTCCAAAATCATGGAGAGTTAAACCAAATAGTTTTGGGAATCTAAAGTTTACAAATAGAAAAATAGGAACAAAGGTAGACTTGGTTTCATTATGGAGAGTATATCAGATTTATGAAAGAGGGCTTGAGCCGGAAATTAGCAATTTTCTTTCAGGAGTGCCATTTAACATCCATTCAATTGCCTTTAATACAACAAATTTAAGAATAATTGGTAATATTGGAATCAGAGCATTGGAAGAAAGAGTTGTCAGAGTTTATGACTCTGAAATGGCAAGATTATACGCACAAAGGTACAGAACTACAGTAGCCAGTTTGTTACATAGAAAATCCGAAGAAATAGGATTTAGAGTAGAGTTATAACATAGTTCTCTATTATTATAACAATCTTTATAAAAACCCAAAACAAGAAACACTTATGAGTCAGACTGATATTTGGACCGAGAAATATCGTCCTTCAAAATTCGAAGAGGTGGTTGGCCAGCAGGAGATTTTAAAGAGAGTTAAATCACTAGTTCAGGCCAATAATATACCTCATCTTCTATTTGCAGGACCGCCAGGCACAGGAAAATCAACTCTTGCATTGATAATTGTAAGAGAATTATTCGGTGAACGGTGGAAAGAAAACTACCTGGAGTTAAACGCGTCTGATGAAAGAGGTATTGAAGTAGTAAGGCAGAAAGTCAAGGATTTTGCAAGAACAAAAGCAATAGAAAGCGTGCCATTTAAGGCAATATTTTTAGATGAAGCAGATGCATTAACAAAAGAAGCACAGCAAGCTCTAAGAAGAACAATGGAGAATTATACAAATACATGCAGGTTCATAATGTCATGTAATTACTCGAGCAGAATAATTGACCCTATCCAGTCAAGATGTGTTATATTTAGGTTTAAGTTATTAGAAAAAAAAGATATTGTAGAAGTTATAAAAAGAATAGCTGAACAAGAAAAGCTAAAGTTAACAGATGATGCTTTTGCAACCTTGTATGAAGCAAGTGAAGGCGATTGCAGAAGAGCAATTAACTTATTGCAAGCCACTGCATCAATTTCTCCAGATATAAATTCAGAAATGATTAACATGATTGCTTCTGCAGCCAAGCCAGCAGATATCAAAGTCGTCTTGGATTATGCTTTGGCAGGAGATTTTATCAATGCAAGAGAAAAACTATTAGATGTTATGCTAAAAGAAAGCATTCCAGGCTCAGATATAATCAAGGCAATTCAAAAGGAGATATGGAATTTAAATATAGAGCCAGAAATCAAAGTCAAATTAACTGAAAAAACAGGTGAAGCTGAATTCAGGATGACTGAAGGCTCTGACGAATTTGTGCAATTACAAGCTCTCCTTGCTTCCTTTGTTCTTGCCGGACAAGGCAAGGCATAAATAAAATGAGAATAGCAATTTGTGGAAGTTTAGCATTTGCAAAAGAGATGCTTGAAGTTAAATCCAAACTTGAAAGCGAGGGGAATATAGTGACTCTTCCCAAAAATGTTGAAAGATATGCTGATGGAACAATAGATGTAGAAAATAAATGGGAAAAAGTCCAGCTTGATGTAATTAAAAAATATTTTGATGAAATAAAAAACTCCGATGCAATTTTAGTTGTAAACAAGGATAAAAATGGCATTAAAAATTATATTGGCGGAAATGGACTTATTGAAATTGCTTTTGCTCATGTGAACAATAAGAAAATATTTTTGCTTAACCCTATTCCTGAAATGCATTATTCTGATGAGATAAAGTCTATGAATCCAATAATTCTCAATAGGGATTTGTCAAAGATAAATCCAGAAAATCCAGACAGGAAGCTTCCCGGAGTTGGTGTTGGCGTAATAGTCATGAAAGATGGAAAGATTTTGCTTGGAAAAAGAATAAATGCGCATGGAGGAAACACCTGGGCTTTTCCTGGAGGACATCTTGAATTTTTCGAGAAATTTGAAGAATGCGCAAAAAGAGAGGCAATGGAAGAAACAGGAATTAAAATTAAGAATGCTAAACTGCTGACTGTTACAAATGATATTTTAAAAGATGATAAAAAGCATTATGCAACTGTATTTGTGACTGCAGATTATGCTGAAGGTGAAGTAGCAAATAGAGAACCGCATAAATACGAAGAATGGAAATGGTTTGACAAGCTTAATATACCAAACCCACTAATGTTACCTATTCAAAATTTAATCAGGCAGTTTCCCGAGGTGTTAAAATGACAACATTAGCAGAAAAATACCGCATAAAAAAAACTTTAGACCTAGTCGGACAAGATAAAGCAGTCACAGACCTTAAAAGCTTTTTGAATGATTTTCCAAAAAAAAAAGCAGCTGTCCTATACGGACCGGCAGGAACAGGAAAAACATCGCTGGTATTAGCACTTGCAAAAGAAAATAATCTTGAAGTTCTTGAATTAAATTCATCTGATTTAAGAAACAGGGCAAAATTAGAAGAAACTCTTAAGCCAGCAACAGAACAGCAGAGCCTCTTTAAAAAAGGAAAAATTTTATTGATGGATGAGGTTGATGGTGTAACAGGAACAGACATTGGAGGCATTCCTGAATTAGTCAGCTTAATTTCAACAACTCGCTATCCAATAATTATGACATGCAACGATGTCTGGCAGTCCAAATTATCTCTGGTAAGGCAAAAATCAAAGATGATAGAAATGAAGGCTTTGGACAACAAAACAATTTTAATGATACTGCAAAAAGTCTGTGAAAAAGAAAATATAAACGAAAATATATATTTCTTAAATCAAATAGCAATCAAAGCCCAGGGAGATGTAAGAGCAGCGCTTAATGATTTACAGTCTTATTCAAGTGGCAAAAACATTCTAGTAGACACTTCAGAAAAAAGAGATATAGAAGATAATATTTTTAATATTTTAAGAAAAATCTTCAAGGAAAGAGGCCAATTTTCTAATTTATTTGACTCAACAAAAATGTCATTAGATGAAATACTTCTCTGGATTGAGGAAAATATTCCAAAAGAATATAAAAATGAAGTTCTGGCAAAAGCATATTATGCATTAGGAAATGCAGATATTTTCAGGGGAAGAATATATAAAAACCAATCATGGAGATTTTTAGTTTATCAAAGCTTGTTTCAGAGTGCAGGAATTTCTTTCGCAAAACCAGCACCGCTTCAGGGGTTTACAAAATATGAGAAGCCTAAAAGAATTTTAAAAATCTGGCTAAATAATCAAAAAACAGCAAAGAAAAAAACAATTGCGAAAAAATACGCGCATCTTGTTCATTGTTCAACAAAAAGAGTAATGCGGGACTTCGCGATTCTTGCCCCAATTTTAAGAAATCTTAAAGTTCAGCAGCAGTTAAAGCTTTCCGAAGAGGAAATGGATTTTTTAAGCAAATAACTATTTAATCGATTTCTCATAAAGTTCATTTACTTTCTTCCAGTTGATTATATTAAAAAAAGCTGAAATGTATTCTGACTTGCGGTTCTGGTATTTAATGTAGTAAGCATGCTCCCACATGTCCAGAACAAGAATTGGAATAGCATCTTGAGCTAAAGGAGAATCATGTCCCGGAAGATTAACAATTTCTAATCTTCCATCCTTAACAACAAGCCATGTCCATCCTGAACCAAATAAAGTATTTGCGCTATTGGAAAATTTTTCTTTGAATTGAACAAAACTTCCAAAAGTTTTTTCTATAGCTTTCTCTATTGCTCCTGTTGCACTCTCCTTTTGAGGACTTAGTATCTCCCAAAATAAGCTATGATTAACATGACCACCTCCATTGTTTCTTACGCTCATCCTAATATCTTCAGGAACAGAATCAAGATTTGAAATTAACTCTTCAGCAGATTTATCAAATAGTCCAGGATGCTTTTGCAAAGCTTCATTTAGCTTGTTTATATAATTCTGATGATGCTTTGTATAATGTATTTCCATTGTCCTAGCATCAATATAAGGTTCTAGGTCTTTAAACCCATATAACAATTTTGGAAGTGAATGATTCATTAACTTTTATCTCAATTAAAAATTATAAACCTTTGTATTAAAATCAGAAAAAATCTGACATTGTTTTGCAATGTCTACAACCTAAATGTTGCAGTTTATTTTTTCTGTATTATAGTCAAGGACATTAATATTTCTGCAGTTTGTCGTTGACTAGATAGGGAAAGACTTATGTCTTTCACTATAGAACAATTAAGCTCCACAACTTGCTTCCTGATGTGAGCCTGAATGTGACAGGCCAAAACCTGCTGCTGGTGTTTGTGTATCTAGATTATTTGGTTTAGTACATTCTTCAGGCATTGTATTAAATGCATCACATATTCCCTGCAAATATGATGGTGCACTTCTTCCTGCACTGGATTCCACCCCATTAATTATTAATGTTGGACTTCCCTGCACTCCATAATTCTGGCTTAATGCGGAATCTGCAGTGTAATAATCTTTAGCTTTACTTGCAACACAACTCTTTAATTTAGCGCTATCTATTCCAGCAGTACTCTCACAAATAGTAACATTTGCAGGCTCTGTAGCGCTATTTGAATTTAATATGCATGAAAGATATTTGTTAAGCTTGGCTTGTCCTTGTTCCTCTCTAATGCACAACTGCCTGTTATTTTCTAAATCTTCTTTCTCACCATGCATTGTATAATGAATAAACCTTACTTTAAAGTCAATTTTATCCTTCAATAAATCTGCAACTGGAATAATTCCCTTTTCAGCTTGTGTTCCATACGGGCAATAGCTCATTACAAATAATTCAACTTTAGGCTTATCAGATTTAGGAATTTCAGCAGGAGGAGTTTGTGTTTGTGTGCTAGTAATAGAATTAGATGCAATATTTCCATTAAGAGGAACTAGTCCCGGAGCAAGATTTTGTCCGTCTTTTGTAATATAAACCGGCACATCCTGTCCTTGAATAGAAACAATAACTTCATATAAGCTTCCTTTATCAGCAACCTTTACTAATTCTGCCTGCGCTCCTCTTGCATTAGCAAAATCAACAACTTTCTGCCCGGCAGTTTTTTCACTTATAACATTTCCTGTAATCCCGCCGTTAAAAACCACCAGCCCTAAAACAACTACTACAAGAAGTATTGTAGAAGCAATCCAAGGATTTTTTCTCACTTTATCAATATGCTTATTGCTTGCAGACAAATTATTTTCCTGCTTTCCCTCTTCTGAATTATTATCCATAAAAATATCTACTAGCTCTCTATTTAAAAACCTTTTGTAAATCAAAAAAACTTTGATGAGTTTGTGAGTTTTTTGGATGCACAGAAAATTATGATTTTCTTGTGCTCAAGGAACTTTTAGTCAAGTTCCTTGACATCACAACAACATTTAATAAATCTTAGAGGCAAATAACATCATGGCATATAATATAGTAATTGGCAGAGATGCTTCTGATAAAGAAAAGTTTGGTGATAGAGGTTTAATCTTCATTGGAAAAGGATTTGTCAAAATGGGAAATTACACCTCTTTATCAAACAAAATCTGGATGGATGTTGCAAGAAGCCATATAGTTTTAGTTGCTGGTAAAAGAGGTTCTGGAAAATCATATTCATTGGGCGTAATAGCTGAAGAAATTTCAGACCTTGCATCCAGAAGTTCAGCAAACATGGCATCAATTATTTTTGATACAATGGGAATTTTCTGGACAATGAAATATAAAAATGAAAAAGACAGAGAGCTTTTAGACTCATGGGAATTAAAAGCCAAAAAACTTCCAGTTAATGTTTTTGTTCCATTTGGAAAAATTAAAGATTATGAGTCAAGAGGAATTCCAATTGATAAAACATTTGCTCTCAAATGTTCAGAACTCGAAGCAGAAGATTGGATAACCTTATTCAACCTTCAAATGACCTCGCCTGCCGGAGTTTTAATTGAAAGAATAATTACTGAATTAAAAAATAAAGAGCATAATTTTACCCTTCAGGATATTGAAAGAGTTATAGAGCATGACAGCAAAGCAAGCAAGGAAACAAAAGAAATTGCTTCATCATTGTTTAAAGCAGCAGACACCTGGGGAATTTTTGCGAAAACAGAAGAAGGAACTGAAATCTCTGACCTTATAACCCGAGGCACAACAACAGTCTTGGATATTTCGGTTTATAGTTCAATAGGGGCATTTAATATCCGCGCATTAGTAATAAGTTTGATTTCACGAAAGCTGTTTAAAAATAGAATGGACTCAAGGAAAAAAGAAGAGCTGGAAGCGATTCAGCACGGGCAGGATTACTTGTCATATAAATCAGATTTTTCCGATCCTCTTGTCTGGGTATTCATTGATGAAGCGCATGAGTTTCTTCCTAAACAGGGTAAAACTCCTGCAACAGATGCTCTAATGCAGTTGCTTAGAGAAGGAAGACAGCCAGGAATTTCTTTAGTA
>CAYIRC010000018.1:0-15118 GCA_964365855.1 Candidatus Woesearchaeota archaeon | reverse complement strand
GAAGGCATGGACGCAGACCATTTGCAGGATTATACTCAAATGGAATTTTATTGGGCTTATGCAAATTATGAAGATGGGATGAAACTAGTTGAAGAGATGTACAAGAAAGTTGCGCAAAAGGTTTTTGAAACAGTAAAATTCGAAAAAAACGGGCATAAATTTGATTTAGGAAAGAAGTGGGAAATTATAGATTACTCAGTAGAAATAAAAAAGCAAACTGGTCTGGATATTTTTAAAGCAACAAAACAGGAGCTGGAAAAGAAACTTATTCAATTAAAAGAAGAATTCAAGCCAGGTTTGGAAAAGCCAAGATTGATTGATTTACTCTGGAAGCATTGCAGGAGAAAAATTTCTGGGCCAGCATTTTTAACTGGGCAGCCTGTTGAAGTCTCTCCTCTGGCAAAAAGAAAGCCTAAAGACCCAAGAAAAGTTGAACAATTTCAGGTTATTCTGGGAGGTAGCGAAGTTGGCAATGGGTATAATGAGCTAAATGACCCCTTTGACCAGGAAAAAAGATTCGAAGAACAAATGAAAATGAAAGAAGCAGGAGACACAGAAGCCCACTCTCATGACAAGGATTTTGTTGAAGCACTTAAATACGGAATGCCTCCAACTTGCGGCTTTGGAGTTTCAGAAAGATTATTCGCATTTTTAGAGGGAAAGCCAATAAGAGAAACAGTTATATTTCCATTAATGAAGCCAGAGAAGAATTAATTATACAGATTATATTTAAATATGTTATTTATCTATAATAATTATGGCAAATATTGATTTGATTATAAAAAGTAAAATTAAGGCAGCAGTTCCTGACATGAATGTTGCAAGTGATGTACCTGAAGCCTTGAATAAAAAAGCTCTAAAGCTTCTGGAAGAAGCTGCAAACCGCGCAAAATTAAATGGCAGGCGAACCTTGCAGGCAAAAGACTTATAATTATTAATTTTATAAAAAAGAAGAGATGTCAAATAAAGCAAAAGGCTCAAAGGCTGAACGGGAATTAGTTAAATTATTTACAGAGCAGGGATGGAGAGCAGTCAGAGTTGCAGGTTCAGGCGTTAACGATGATTCTCCATGTGACTTAATTGTTGGGAAATTAGGAGCAAAGGGTTTTGTTGTTGAAGCAAAATCAAGCAAAAAATCTTCTATCTATATGACTAAAGACCAGATTCATGATTTTGTTTTATTTTCAAGCACAATTGGTTTAAAGCCAGTAATAGCAGTCAGATTTAATTATGAAGGATGGCTTTTTCTTGACCCGGCGCATTTGAACGATTCTGGTAAAAATTGGGTTGTTAGTTTAAAAAATGCAAAAGAAAAAGGTGCGCGTTTTGGTCAGTTTTTCGAGTAAATTATAATTTGCTGGAAGTTTTAGCACTATCAACCGCTCTTGCAATTAAATTGCACGCATTTGGCCCCGGCTCATTGCCATATGCATCTCGGCATTTAATATAATAAACCGCACTTGACTTCCATTCTGCAAAATGATTTGTCTTTATGCTTGGATTGCTGTATATCATTACCAATCCTTCATTAAACACATAATTACAGTTTGATAAAGAATACACACATTGCGCATCTTCATCAGTAACTATCTTTAATCCTTCCTCTTTATACACTCTTGTTACTTTTGGCGCCTGCTTGTCAACAAACACACTAAAGCTGATATTAGAATCTGCAGAATTTCCTCCAGCATCGTAGCATCTTATATAATAATTATATCTGCCAGTTATCAAATCCAGGCTCTGCTTATGCTTGTAGTCATTTGTTTCAAACATAGGTATATACTTTCCATTTCTGGTCTCTGAAAATCCGCAAATTGCTTTGCCTTCCTGAGCACCATCATCTGTTTCTACTTCAAGATTAATAGAAACTGTTTCAGTGCTTCCGGTAATAGTTCCATTGGGTTGGACATTTACAATATTCACTGGCTGGCTTCCTTTCAAGTTTAGCTCATAGCTCTGAACCATTACATTGTTTGCTGCATCTCTGCATCTGAAATAAAACTTATTATCTGACATATCTTTAATTCCTGTAAGATTTGCAGAACAAATATACAGCAAGTCAGCATTAACCTGATAAGAATTCATCCCACAAGTCATGCCGTTCTCCATATCATCGTAAGCCTTGCTCTGTCTGCTCCACTTGCACTGGCTTGGCTCGTTTATATAAACATCAAGAGGAACAATATCTTTCTTAAATTGTACCGGGCTATTTGATAATATGGATGTCTTTTCAATAACTGGTGGAGTTGTATCAGGAGATTTATCCACACAGAAACTTATTGCAAATTCATCAACATTCTCATTTCCATTTGCATCTCTGCATCTTGTGAATAAGGTGAATGAGCCATCATTGCTAAGTATAGGGGTTAAGTCAACATCAGGATTATTTGGTCCGGGCAATTTCATTTTTAATGAATGATTATATTCAAAATAATTTGAGCCAAAATAAAATTGCATATCATCAAATTTATTTGTATGATTATAGTCTACTTTACATTGCGCAGGTTCATTTGTAATTACTCCAAATTCCAACGGTGTAAATGCCTGCAAGCAACCATTGCTTCTTACAATTTTAACTCCTCTTGCTGGAGGCCTTATTGCACTATCCGGAATATATTTTAATTCATTTGGTTTTAATGCATCTTTCCATGTTTCAATTATTGGGCTATTAACATCTTTTGGATTTATCCATATACATTTTTCATCTGTAGTTCCAGCATTACGCAACTCGCATGCCTGCCCAAGGCTTTTGCATCTGTATTCAGAGCACGGCCTGAACGGGTCTTTGTTGCACTCTTCACAATGCTGTCCCCCAAGCGGAGGCTCCCAAGGCAAGCACTGGAACGTTACAATTTGTTTTGATTCTTTCTTATAAGTCATTATTAAAATAGCTACTCCGATAATAATTCCTGTCCCCCAAGCTAGAACACCCTGGCTTATCCCTAACCATTCTCCGCCCGCTTTCCCAAACAAACCATAAACTAACTGTCCACTCATAATTCCTCCAAATGCCGCCATGCTTAATGAATTAGTTTGTGTTTGTTTAAGCCCAGCAAAACTGCCAATTAATTGTATTGCTCCAACAATTAATAGCGAATATCCCAATCCATTTAGCAATGTTTTCCCAAAAAACGCTCCTGCAGTTGAGGTTGCAGCACTTTGCAATTGTATCTTACCATTTGCATCAACAACTTTAGGATTATCAATTCCTTGCGCTTTTAAAGCATTTTTAGCCCCAGGTTGAAAATTACCTTGGGCATCTATTAAGCCATTAGCTTGAGGATTTGTTGTAGCTTCATAAAAGCTAATTTTTTTACCACCATAATCAATAGTCCTGCCCCACTGGTCTTGATTAAATGAATCAACTGACAGAAGAGAATCCTTAGGAATATTATCAGCAGCAGCTTTTACACCAGTACCTTCTTTTACACCAGTACCCACAAATTCCGCAGGAATCTGTTGTCCAGTATCTAAAGTTACTAAACCTGGTTCATCCAGCCTAACATTTCTTGTTACTCCACCAACTTTCATCTTAAAATAAACATCATTTCCTCCTGTACTACCTAAGCCAGCTAGTGAACCAATTATTGAACCAGACTTCATAACACCACCAGCACCAGGATTTGTACTAGGCGAGTTAAGTGTATTTTGAAAATCTGAATAAGAACGCGGAGACTCACTAGCTAATTCTCCAGAACCTCCAGCACTAATATCTGCATCCGAAGCCTCTCCTTGTGTATTAAATAACTGACTTGCAGGATATTTATCAGACCAATATTTTCCATTAGTGTCTTTAAAAACAACTGCTTTAGCCAATCCAGCGTTGAATATAAATGAAAAAGCAAAAGTCACGCAAACTAATAAAAATATTTCAAGGAGCGCTGCATTTAAAATAAATAACTTTTTCCCTCTTTTATTCATGACTTAATTTAGAAAACTATTGCTTATAAATATTTTGAGATTAGTCTATGTAATTAGGATAGCACAAGATTAATCTATGGGTTTATAATTAGAATGGTAAGTATTATTAATATATTATTTTATTATACATCTTGGAGAAAGGCTTTCTATTGTTCTCGCATCTATCTCAACATCTTCTAATGTTCTATATTGAGGATAATGCTTTCTTCCTCTTGCTGCGGTCTCTACATCTTCCGCTGTTCTTGGAGGAATGCTTCTTACTGTATTAGTATTTGCTCCTTGCCCAGTGCTTCTTGCATTTCCATACTCTCTCATTGCGTGGCCCATAGTTCCTGCAACTGCGCCCAGCCTTGGGTCTTGATAAAATGGGGCAGTTGACTCAATGGCTGCTCCTTGTACAACATTATCATCAACATTATCTAGCCCTTCACAACCAGTAATTGCAAGAATAACAGCGACACCAGCCCCTAACAAAGTTCTTCTAATTAATCCACCAGATATAGAATTCCGATTAATCATAATAAAATAGAACATAGTTAAGTATTTATATGTTTCTATTAAGTAGTAACTACCCGCTTTTTTTACTTTTTGAATTAATAGTATAGCTCTGTTTATATCCTGCAGTTCCTATCCAGTTTATATTATCACCACAATCGCCCAACGATGTGCATATTCCAAGCTTGGAAGCTGTCCAGAAAGGGTCAGCATTGCCTTTATCATCTACACATCCATCTGCTTTGCATTTTTTATCGCTAAACAATCCTTTTTCACAGGTTGCAATGCACTGTGAGTTTCCTTGCGAACAAATTGATTTTGCCTCTTCACCTTCCCAGAATTTAATGCCTGGAGCATTTTTAGGAATGCATGCAATAAATTGAGGCAAGCTAGCTTGTCCTTTTGCCGCTTCAGTTACAGGAACTTCTTCTGAGCCATATGTCCATAAGCAATCTCTTTTGTCAGTATTTTCACAGTCTAGTTTGCTTGACTGGCTTGTGCACTCTCTCCACCTGTTCACTCTGCAGCCTGCTTGAGAAAATGTAACACTTGTTTTAATTGAACTTTCAATGCACTCTTCTTGCCTGAAATCCGCACATTGTTCTAAAACTTCCTCTCCGTTAATGCAGATATGTTTATAGAATCTGCTGCCTACAGCATTCTTGCCAACTCCAAGCTGGCCTTTATCGTCATAAACACACCATGATTCACCATGTTTGTAAGACTTTCCATTTTCTGTATTTTTGCAGTTTAAATCAGCACATACGTAATTTCCATAACTTGCTCGTGCATTTCCATTGCCTGACTTTCTGCAAAAACTACCTTCTAAATAATTGCAGTTACCACAGCTTGCAGAATTAGCATTAGTAGATTTAGGATTGCACGATTTGGTTTTATCTTTTATATTTGACCAATAATCCTTGTCATTAAGTTTTGTGGCATCATATATATTAGAAGGATTCCCACAGGAATCTACAAAATAAACTTCTTCTCTTCCCGGAATGCATGTTGTCTGTTTTGTAGGCCCACATTTTGTTCCAAGTTCTTCTGCAGAACATAATTTACCTTTGAAGAATTCTCCAACAACATCAGTTTTATTTACATTTTCATTACACTCTTTTCTCGTTATAATCTTGCAAGTTTTTTCACCTTCAAATTCATAAACACACGCGCCTTTGTCTTCATTTCTTACAGATTGGATGCATTGAACTTCATCTTTTATCTCTTTGTTGAAATTTGTTTGCAGTCCTAAAAATGAAGAAAGCTTTTTGCATCTGACTAAAGAAACAAAAGCAGCCTGGTCGCCCAAAACACAGCATCCTAATTCACACTGTTGAGGATGGTTTTCATTCCAAATTCCTTTATTTGCATTGCATACAAGTTGCGGTGTATTATCCAAACAAATACCCTCATTAGAATCAAAGCAAGTTCCTGGCTTGCAGTAAGAAGTTGACTCGCATGCAGTTGGAACTTGTTTAGAATTGGGTGAGCATTGATTAGCAGGAACATTTTGGCAGTATAAATTAGTAATTGTTTTCTCACAGCAAACAGTTGCATTTACTCCGGCAGCCGAAGACAAATTTGTCATTAATATTCCTGCTAGAAAAATCATTGCAAACATAATTAATTTTTTACTTGTCATTGTTGAAATCCATATCCTGGAGGCCAAACCATGCTTCTTGTGGCGAATGTAAAGCTCTCTTTTGTTACAACATCAGAGACTATGTAAATTCTGCTTCCTTCACTTAACTTTATTTTTTCAATTTTTAAATCAGGATAATACTGCATATATAATGTTGTTTCTGAATCTCCATAAGTAGATTCAAAATCAATAATGCTAGTAGAAATCATCAATAAATCATAAATTTTGCTATCTACTTCAATATCAAATTTGCTGAATGTTTGCGTTGATTCTTTTTTAATTTTCATAGGCATAGAAAATTCTATATTTATTTTTCCAGGCACTATCGAAGTATTAGAGTGAATTTCAGATAAAGAAACAGAATATCCTCTTTTTTCATACTCTTTTTTTAAATTTTCAGCGCATGCTTCTGCTTTTGGTGCTAAAGCATTATTTAGTTCATCCTCAAAGTGCCCTTTAATCCTTGGCTGTTGTACTAAGCACGTCCTGTAATTTTCAGCTGTATAGCAAATATATTTTATTGACTGGTTTTTGTAGTCAAGATTTCCTTGAGGAGCAAAATATCCTCCTTGCTTTGATAATATTTCAATATTTGATTTAACAACTGGCTCAATGCACGATTTTAAATATGAAGACGGAGAGACTTTAGGATTTATTAAAACACTTATCCTAGGATAAAGCATAATCACAATTACTGCTGCTACGATAATAAGTGCTATTATCACAAGTATTGTCAATTGCCCTCTTTTTCCCATCTCTTTCATGCTCATTTTAAATAATTTTTATTTATAATTGTTGCGGAGCGCTGCTTCTGCCTCTTTTAACAATAATGTTGCATCCACTGCCTAAACTATTTCCATAAACGTCCTGGCATTTGATATAATAACTTAATTTATCATCAAAGCTAGTAGTATGTATCAAATCTGCTCCGGACATTAATGTTCCATTTTCCCAATTAAATGAACATATACTCTTGCTATTACTGTCTGTTCTAAATGTGCACTGGCTTGGCTCATCAGTTATTATAGTTAAACTTTCAGACTGTTGATAAGCTCTGGCCACTTGCGGAGCATTATTATCAATCTGAATTTCAAATCCACTGCTTGCTTGTGCAATATTTCCTCCTATATCTATGCATTTAACATAAACAGTATATTTGCCGTTAAGCATCATGCTTAAAGTATACTCTTCATCAGAAGAGAATGTATCTGCAATTTGATTATATCCAGTAAAGCTAAATCCACAGACTGATTTACCATTTTCAACACCTCCATCTGTTTTAACTTTTAATACAGCAGTTGCAGGCTCTGTTCCTGCAGTTATTGTTGCATTTGGACTTATTTCTGTTATTCTTAATTCTGTCTGGCTTTTGATTAATGTAATTTCAGCTTCTTGCATAGTATTTCTTTGGCTCTCATTTATAGTTCCCGCAAGCCAAGGCTGGTCTCTGCATTTAATTAAAATCCTATTATCTCCTCTGGCTAAATTATTAATTGTTGTATTGCAGTTCCAGCCATATAATTCAATATCCTCAGCATCAGTTAAGCATGTAAAACTATTTTCCATTTCCTCAAATGACTTATTTTTATTAGAGCTATATTTGCAATTAGCAGGCTCGCTTAGCCAGATATTCAGAGATGTTATATTTTGATTAAATGCAACATAGCTTCCATCAGCAGGTGTGCTCTTTGTAATATACGGAGGTGTTAAATCAGGCCCGGGTTTAACACATGTTCTAATAGTATACTCTTTGACAGGTGCAGTTCCAGCTTTATCAATACATCTAACATAATAATTTAATTCTCCTAATTTATTTGCACTAACAGCTTTCAAATTTGCAAGCTCAGCATCAGTGTAATCTTCATCATTCATATTTCCGAATAATGATTCAACACTGGGAATATTAAATGCCATTGTATGATTATATCTATACAAGTTATCATCCATTATGAAATTAGACATTGCATCATAATTATCTGTATGCACAACATCATACTTGCACTGGCTTACTTTATTTGTGCTGATTCCAAATATAACAGGAGTATACTCGGTGATGCATTCTCCATTCTGTCCTGTTATCTTAAATCCGTCATCATTTATTTCATCATACTTATATCCTGGTGAAATTAATTCTTTCCATGGAGTTATTACCGGAGGATTAACATCTTTAATATCTACCTTTGTGCACATTTCGCTCCCAGTTCCCTCATTAATAAACTCACAAAGCTGCCCGAATGTCTGGCATTTGTATTTTGTGCACGGTTGCAGTGGATTTTTTGTATTACATTTTCCACAGTCATCTCCGCCTCTTGGCGCCTGCCACGGATTGCATGTGAATTGAGCAACTGTCTTTTTGACTTTGCCTATGCCCATTATTTTCATAATTGTCATGATTGCTATCGCAGCAGCTAAACCAAATACCCCTCCTGCTACTAATGCACCTAAAAAGCCTTGTGTACCTAAAGCGGCTGCAGCTCCAAGACTTGCAAGGGCGGTAGTACTTCCACCAACTGACGCTGCAAATGCCAAGCCTCCAACAATCCCCCCTATAGCACCACCTATGACAGTAGCAGTAAATGCATCGCCTTGCAAACCAAACATTTTGGCTATAATATATCCTGCAACAGCACCCGCTAGAGCAGTTAAAGTATTTGCTGCAAAACCTGCAAAAAATGCAGAAGTCGTACTAACTATTGTTCCAACACCAGAAAGAGCTGTAATAACCCCCATAAACCCACCAATCCCAATAACAGTTTCCATAATTCCAATGCTCTCAATGCTTTTTGGTTCATAATCACTTGGCCCAGTAGTAGCTCCCCAGCCATAATATCTCGCCATAATCTCACTAATATCTCCGGGCTCAGCTTTCTGTCCTATAACAGGTATTGCATATTTTGCATAATTTTGTTTATTAATTTTTGGTGCATTGCTTACACTATAACCATCATCTGTGACTTTTCCAAGAACATTTGTACTCATCCCGCAATCTCCCATGCTTGCACACCAGTCATTCATCTGCTGCGTAAATTCAGCACTGTCGCATTTATTGCCTGCAACTGTTTTCCATCCTCCTATTCCTTTTACTTTGATTTTTGTGCACTGAAAATTAGCTTGATTGCACAATACTTTTGTTATTTCTGCATTTTCAGTTTGTAGGAATCCGCGAGGATATTTTGGGGTGCAAATGTTAAATTGATATTTCTTTCCGAAATCAATGCTTCTTATCTGGCAGTCAGGATTGTCCTGGCACTCTTTTCTTAATTTTTCTTTATCTTCCCCAGCATTATAACCTACACACTCTAAAGCTCTATTTGGCCTGCAAGCAGCATTTGAAAATGTTTTTCTATTCTGGCCATCAATTTCTGACTCAACACAAATACTTGTTCTCATGTCTCCGCATGGTTCGTTCTTTACCTCACCATCAATGCAATAATATTTGTAATGCCTGCTTCCAGGAGCATCTTTTCCATCTCCAATATAAGAATCATAAACACACCAGGATTCACCATTCTTTCTATCTTGTGTAGTTCCTGCATTTCCAGGAGCATCTTTACAGTTAATATTTTTGCATACCTGATTCAAGCTGGAATCAGCAAGCTTTTCACTGCTTGATTTCCTGCTGCAAATGCTTCCTGTAAGGAAATTGCAATTCCCACAAGTCTTTTGGTTTGCAAATAAATTATTGCCTATAGATAGCAAACAACTTTGCTCCTTGCTTAAAATTTTTCCATTATTCCAGCTTTTTGCTTTATTTGCGTCATAAATATTTTCTTTATTCCCGCAAGAATCAAACCAATAAACTTCATTTTTACCTTCAACACAATTCACAGTTTTTTGTTTCTCGCAATTTGTATTAAGTTCAGGATTAGAGCACAAATATCCCTTAAAAAACTCGCCCCTATTTTTTAAGCATACAGCTCTTGTAGTAAAAATGCAATTTCTTGTTTCTCCATTTACAATAACACAAGCACCCTCATCTTGCTGGCTTGCCAAAGCAAGACATTCAATCTCGGTTCTAATTTCAGATTTAAAATTAGCAGAAATTCCTATTTTTTCACTTAGTTTCTGGCAGCGCGTTTGTGTTAAAAATTGAGCCTGTGTTCCCAATAAACAACAGCCATTTTGGCATTCTGCAGCATTTCCCGTTTTATCATTTATCCATTTACCCTTATTTGCTTCACAGCTTCCTTTAGGAGAATTAATACTGCAAATGCCCTCATTTTTATCAAAGCAAGTTCCAAGCTTACAGTTTGTTGTTTGCTCGCATTTTGTAGGAATGCAGTCAACTGCACAAATATCTTTACATTGAACATTTGCGATATTTTGGCATGTAGCATTATTTTTTAATTTAGGACAGCAATTGAGGCTTAATTGACCAATAACCTGTTTCTCAAATCCTGCAAGTCCTCCAAGCCCATCATTTGCAGTAGGATTTTCTTCTGCAGCAGAAACACTTTTTATAAAACTAACTTCATCAATTGCTTTCAATAAAAAATTCTTTAATACTGTTTTTATTATGCTATTTTTATTCTCATTAACAAGCTGATTTTGCTTTTCATCAAGAATTTTACTGCTTTCATAAATAAAATAAGAAAAAGCAAATGTAGATATAACTAAAACAATTATTTGTAAGTAGCTCGCCTGCGCTTTTTTGCAAAAAATATTCTCTTTTTTTAACTCAATCACTTTTTTTTCATTCATTACATTCCTCCAGGAGGCATTGCACAGCTTCTTATTGCAATCCAAAGTTTTTCCTTATCGTTAGATTTTTCATTTATCTTATAAATTTTAACCTCTCCATTAAGATCTATTTTTTCTATATTATAGTTAGGATACAAAAGCATATATCCAAGATACTCAAAATAGCAGAATTTAGATTCTTGATTTGCTATCTCTTGCCCAATAATTCCCAAGTTGTATAAACTGCTTGATATTTCAATGCTAAATTTATCATATTTCTGCTGGTCTTCATTTTTCTTAAGATTTAATGTCTTATTTATTTCAACACTAATTTTGCCATTATTCAATTCAACATTTAATGAATTAGTTTCTGACATAGCTACATCATACTTTCTTTTTTGAGAATCTTGTTTTAAAAGATTAAAGCATTGTTCAACTTTAGGAGTTATGTAATCTTTGATTTCTTGTTTTAAATGCTGAATAAACATGGGCTCTTGATTTATGCATGTTTTATAATATCCCTGGTTGTAGCATAAGTAATTTATTTTATTATTTTGATATAGCTTAAAATTTGAAGGATTCAAATAGCCTCCCTGTGGAAGCATTAGGTCTACTGCTTCATAAACTGCCTGCGTAGTGCATTTCTCAATAAATGCTTTTGAATTTGATGTGCTAACTGAAGTTATAGGCGGTTTTTTCTCTAAAGCAAAAAATAAAGTTATCGCCCCCACAAGTACAAGTGATAATATCACCCAAATTGCTATCTGACCTCTTTTTTCCATCTAAATTTATTACTTATAGAACAATATAAACATTATTAAACATTGTCTATAAAAATATTCGACTAAGAGATTTATTCTAATCAATATAAACAGTATAATCCAATTTGATTCAGGAATTCAGGCAAGAAAAGGAATTAAATATTAAACAATAAATTCTTTTTCTTCTGTTTTTTCCTTGCCGTCGATATTAATATGTCTAAACATAACTCCCTTTCTCTCTGATAGCTCTCTTATTCTGACAGGATCTTCAACTCCTTTTGGCAGGATGATTTCATTAATCTTAATTGTATGCTTTATTCTAATTTCATCAAATTGAGGACTATCAAAGAATAGATCTTCAATTATACTTTTGTCAGAAGTTTTTATTGAGCAAAAGTCTGCTTTCACTTCTTTTTCTCCTTTACCAGCAGGTTTTACACTTTTCGGGGCTTTAGCTTTAATTTTTATCCCACAGCCGTTTACAGAAAAAGACAATGCAAAAAATGCCCTTGGATACTTATTCATTAAATTAAGTATTTTATCAGGAGAGGTTTTTGTATTAACAACAAGCTGTCTTATGCCCATAAAATTTTTTCTCTTCTCTATTTTAAAACCTATCTCTTCATCAGAACCAAGATTAAGAGTAGATACAATAACTCCTTTTACCTCAATTTCATCTTTGATTTTTTCTAGGCACTTTTTCACTAAATAATTGGCAAATTCTGAGCTTGTTTTGATACTCCACTTATCTTTTTGTTTTTTTGCCTCAATTAAATATCTATTTTCAAAAGCTCCTCGGCTAAATTTAAGGAATTCAGCATGAACTTCTTCATCAGAATTATTTGAAAAAATCTTGTATAAAACACTACTCATTTTTTAACACAATAATACAAGCTTTATAAATTTTTTTAAAAAAAATAGTTAAAATTTATATAGGGGAATATTGATTATTAATCATGGATTTTGGAGAGAAAACTATCAGGCGCCTTGCTGTAATATTATTAATCGTGATTCTGGGTGTTTTAGTGTTCTTTTTGATCAAGCCAGTTGCAGTATCTATAATCGGAGGTTTATTGCTTGCTTATACTTTCGTTCCAGTTTTTAATGTAATTAGCAGGTATATTAAAGAAAAAAATACAGCGACAGTTTTTGTTAGCATACTAGGAATTTTAATTATTGGAATACCTCTCTGGTTTGTTATACCTATATTAATTCAGCAGTCATTTGAACTTTTCAAATTCACACAAACCTTAGATGTTCAAGGTTTTGTAAAAGCAATACTTCCTACAGCATCTGAATCTTTCATAACTCAATTGTCTGTAATGTTGAATGGATTTGTAAGCAAAATAACCTTAGCTATATTAAATTCGTCAAGTGACTTCTTTCTTAATCTCCCGACACTCTTGTTAAACTCTGCTATTGTCATTTTTGTTTTCTTCTTTGCATTGCGTGATAAAGAGCAGTTTAAGGAATATGCCTCGTCTCTTTCGCCTCTGGCCAAACCTCAAGAAAAAATAATTGTCAAGCAATTTAAGGATATTACTGACTCAATTGTTTATGGGCAGGTAATTGTAGGTTTAGTGCAGGGTCTTATTGCTGGTTTTTCATTCTTAATATTTGGAGTTCCAAATGCTTTGATTCTTACAATTTTAGCAGTATTCCTATCAATCATACCAATAATAGGCCCAAGTATTGTATGGTTTCCGGTTGCAATTTATTTGTTTGCTTCAGGCAATATATTTATCGCAGTAATGTTTCTTTTGTATAACCTTCTAATCACATCAGTTATTGACAATCTTCTGCGAATTTATATCATATCAAAGAAAGCAAATATCTCGCAGGTTGTAATCTTAATAGGAATGGTTGGCGGGCTTTTTATTTTTGGTTTATTGGGCCTTATATTAGGTCCTTTAATTTTAGCTTACTTTTTAACATTCTTGAAAGCATATAAAGAGAAAAATTTAGGAACTCTATTTGCAGAATAAGATATAAATACCATATTTTACTATTATGTCAAGATACTTGACAGAAAACTTCACACTTTAGTGTGGATTGGTATCTTGAGCACAAGAAAATCAGGGATTTTCTGTGCATCCAAAAGTTCCAAACAAAAACTCAAGAACTTTTTGATAAAAAAAGAGAATGAAATTCAGAATCAAATTACTTACACTTGCAGCAAGCCGGCCAGTAGCTTTTCTTCATATAAATGATGCAAAAAAGTTAGATGTTCATACAGGCGATCGTGTCGATATTCTAAAAAATTCACAAAAAATCGTAGCAGTGGTTGACATTGGCAAGAAGATTATGAGTCAAGGCGAAATTGCAGTATCTGAGGAAGTAATAAAAGAATCAAAGTTAAAACAAGGCGATTTGGTTGATGTGGCTTTAACTTTGCCGCCAGCAAGCGTAAAATATATTTTAAAAAAAGTAAATGGGCAATCTTTAACAAAATCTGAAATTGAATACATAATCAAAGATATAGTTACTAATACATTAAATGAAGCAGAAATTGCTTATTTTGTTTTTGGTGTTTATAAAAACGGAATGACGCTAAATGAAACAATTTATTTGACAAATGCAATGTATAAAGTAGGGACTTCATTGCACTGGCCTCCAAATAAGAAGATTGCAGATAAGCATTCAATCGGAGGCATACCTGGAAATAGGACAACCCCCATCGTTGTCTCTATATGCACTTCTGCAGGAATAGTTATGCCAAAAACTTCATCGCGCGCCATCACTACTGCTGCAGGCACCGCAGATGTTATGGAGTGCATCACTAAAGTTGATTTATCTGTTGCTGAATTGAAAAAAGTGGTGCACAAAACAGAAGGATGTTTTGCTTGGGGAGGCTCGCTTGGATTAGCTCCCGCAGACGACAAGTTAATCAGAGTTGAACGCTTGCTTAAAGTAGACCCTGAATCCCAATTGATTGCTTCGATTCTTGCTAAGAAACTTTCAGTAGGAAGCAGATATATTCTTATTGACATTCCGTATGGTGAATCTGCAAAAGTTTCTAAATCAAAAGGCAAAGAGCTTAAGAAAAAATTTATTCAGGTAGGAAGCCATTTTGGTCTTAAAATTAGAGTCCTTTTAACTGACGGCAGTCAGCCAATGGGAAATGGGGTAGGTCCAGTTTTAGAAATGAAAGATGTTTTAAGTGTATTAAAAAGAGATAATCCTCCAAAAGATTTAGAAGATAAAAGTTTGCTTCTCGCAGGAGAGATTTTAGAGATGGTAGGCAAAGCAGTCAAAGGAAAGGGAATTTTATTAGCGAGAGAAATTCTTGAATCTGGAAAAGCATATAAAAAATTTGAAGAAATAGTTAATGCTCAGGGAAGAGTTGCAAAAAAATGGAAAGAAGCTAAATTCAAATATGATGTTATCTCAAAAAAAGATGCCAAAATCAAAAAAATCAATAATAAAGATATCAACAGCCTTGGCAGAGATCTGGGATGTCCAGTAGATAAAACAGCAGGAATCTATATTTATAAGCACAAAAATGATCTCATTAAAAAGGGTGAGAAGCTTATGACCCTTTATGCTGAATCAAAAATAAAATTAAAAGAAGCCCTTGCATTTTTGCATTCGACAAATCCTTTTACAATTGGATAAAAAG
>CAYIRC010000017.1:0-18874 GCA_964365855.1 Candidatus Woesearchaeota archaeon | reverse complement strand
CAAAGAGCAGGAATTTGTTTTCTGCATTAATATTTCTGCAGTTTGTCGTTGACTATATTACAGATTTAGTTTTTCTATTAATAAAAGAAAATCATCTTAAACTGCCAGATGATGAAGAATCATCATTTGAAATCCTGGCAAATCAAAAGATAATTTCAAAAGAACTGGCTGAAAAACTTCGAAATGCAAAAGGTATGAGAAACATTCTTACTCATGAATATGGCAAAGTCGATGACATTTTGGTTTTTAATGCAGTTTCAGAAGAAATTCAGAAAGATGCCAGAGAATTTATAAGTAATATTAAAGAAATAATATCAAAAGAGGCAAAATGAACAGCAAATTTTTTCCAGCACTTGCAGTTCTTGTAGGAACAACAATTGGAGCAGGATTCTTAGGTATTCCAAATGCTATTTCAAAATCAGGGTTTATCCCAGGAATAGTTTTTTTAATCCTTATTGCAATTTTTATTTTATTCCTTAAGCTTTATCTCGGTGAAGTAATTTTAAGAACAGAAGGCAGTCATCAGCTAACAGGCTATGCAGAAAAATATCTTGGCAAATCAGGAAAAACATTAATGTTCATTGCAATGATTTTTGGAATCTATTCTGCATTAATTGCTTATCTTATAGGCGAAGGCCGAAGCTTAAGTTATGTGATCTTTAATAATGTTAGTTATGCATTTCATATTTCTTTGATATTTTGGGTAATAATAACAGTACTAACCTTTATTGGCCTAAAAGCATTAAAGAAATATGAAAAAATAGGCACATTCTTTGTAGCAGTTTTTTTAATCTTAATAATTGTCTTTTTCATAGGTAAGATAAATATTGCAAATTTATCATATACTAATCCTAAATATCTATTTGCTCCATTTGGAGTCATTGTCTTTTCCTTTCTTGCTTTTTCCGCAATGCCCGAAGTCAGAAGAATTCTTACAAACAGCAATGAAAAACTAATGAAAAAAGTAATAATTTGGGGAATGTTAATACCTCTAATTGTTTACTTGATTTTTACATTTATAACTATAGGTAATTTTGGTACAAATGTTCCTGAAATTGCAACCTTAGCATTTGGAAGATTTTTCTCTTTGCTCGGAGTTATCACAATGTTTACAGCATTTTTTACACAAAGCATAGCAATAAGAGATATGTTTAGATTTGATTTTAATCTCGGAAGATTCAAAGGATGGATTCTTGCAGCGTTTATACCTCTTATTGCATATATAATTATAGAAGTATTCAAATTAGCCTCGTTCATTCAAATTTTATCAGTTGCTGGAGTAATATCTGGAGGGCTAACCGGAATTTTAATTTTATTCATGAATTCGAAGTCGAAAGAATTAGGAAAAAGAGATCCAGAATATTCAATAAAAATAAATTGGTGGATTATCATCTTGATGTCTATAATCTTTGTCACAGCTATCGTGCTTGAATTTATTTTTTGATAAAAATAATAAAGTTTATTAAGCTAAAACTCATTTAATTATTAGAAGGAGGTGAAATAAATGGTACAGTCTAAAAGAATGGATGAATCTGCTTTTTCGAAGATTGTCAAAGATTTGACATCAGTCGGAGAATTAATTCGTATAAGACAGGAAGAACAGCAGTCTGTATTGAATGAATTCGAGCAGGAGAAAAAAAGATACAAGTTAGGAAAGATTTCTAAAAAAGCTCTTAGCACATCCGCAAAGCAGATAAATAAAGAACTTTCAAAAATAAATAAGGATTTAATTAAAGGAATAAAGAAAGCGCGTATTATATCTATGGATATAATCCAATTTGTTGCGAAGCAATCCCAAAAAGCTTTGAGAGTAAAAGCAGTTGGTGGAGCAAGAAAGAGCAAGAAAAAGAAAAGAAGATAAATTAACTTTTTTATTTTTTCTTTTTTATTTTATCTTTTTGTAATATTTTTAGGAAAGTAATTTTTCAAGTATCTCTCTTACAATCTTAAAATCAGCACGCCTGTTTGTCTTTTCCATTATTCTGCCCATCAAAAAGTTAAGGGCATTTGAATCCCCATTTTTATAGTCTTCAACAGCTTTCTTATTATTCTTGATTATTTCTAGGGATATTTTCTCTAATTCTTTTTTATCACTTATTTTGCCTTCAATTTTTTTGGGCATAAAGCTCTTTGGATAAAACTTATTCAATAACTGCTTGCCCTGCAATTCAGTTATCTTGCCTTCCTTAACAAGTCCCACTAATCTCACAAAATGTTCTATTTTTATATCAACTTTGTCCAATGTTGTTTTGTTGTAATTTAAAAATCTCAAAAGCTCAACAGTCACCCATGGCAATGCAAATTTAGCATCAATTTTTTCAGCAAGTTTTTCAAAAAATTCAGCAATATCAATATTTTTTGTTAAAACTTCAGCATTTTTTACATCAATTTTATATTTCTTGATTATTTTATACAATTTTTCATCAGGGCTTTCAGGCAATTTATTTTTGATTTCCTCAATCATTTTTCTGTCAAGAATAATATCCTGCAAATCCGGGTCTGTAATAAATCTATAATCTTCTGTGCCTTCCTTTTCTCTCATTTTCATTGTCTTCCCTTTTGCTTCATCAAATCTTCTTGTTTCTCTCTTGCTTCCTTCCCTTCCCTGCCTATCAAGCTCATAATCAATTGCTTTGCCTATATTTTCAATTGAACTTATATTCTTTATTTCAACTCTCTCTGTTTTGCCTGGAATATTCACATTAACGTCAACTTTTATTCCTGCATTAGAATCAACAGCTTTCAAATAATCCAAGCTGTGCAATAATTTCTTTAGCCATAAAACAACTTCTAAAGAACTTGTAAAATCAGGCGCAGTAATAATTTCAACAAGTGGCAAACCACTTCGATTATAATCGATGCATCCTGTTTCAGGTTCCCATGCAGCAGGGTCTTCTTCCAAATGCATGCTCCAAATATCTATTCCAGCGAATTTGCCTTCAATTCCAACAGGAATTGCATACGCTCCTGAAATTGTATTTTGATATCCCTTAGGCAAATCAGGCCAGCTGTAATGTTTTCTTTGCCATATTAACTTTTCATTTATCCTGCATCCAAGCATTAAGCCAATTAGAACAGTTTTTTCAACAGCAGTTTTATTTGGAAGCATTGGCTTTGCACCAGGTTGTCCCGTGCAAATCGGGCAGATGTTTATATTTTGTCTCAAGCCCTTTTCGCGAGAAGCCACGCATCTGCAAAATAGTTTCTCCTTAGTTAAAATATAAGTATGTATTTCAAGCCCGATTTTACCCTTTAATTCAGCCATATTATCTCAAAAATCCAGAGATATAAAAAGATTTGCTAATTCTTGTGTATATGCTACTTTTCATAAATCTTTCTTACAATTTCTTTTCTTAATTTATAGCTGTTTGCCCATTTTGCATAAGCATTTCAACCTTGAAAGATTTCAAGTATTTTTTCTTTAGATATTTCATTGTTTTTATGCTCTTCAACAACAGAAAGCATTTTTCTTATATTTCTTTTTTATAATATTTTACTAAATCATCATCTCCTGATTCTTCTGCTAGCTTTTTCTTTTCCTCATGACTCACTATCTGCTCTTGAAGCGATTCAATTCCCTTTTCAAGCCTCTTTTTTCTTTTTGCCATGATAAACTGTTAAATTCTTGCCTTTAATTTTTTTAATTCTTTTTTTAGAAATTTCAATAAAACTTCTGCTTCGTTTATTGGAATTTCCTCTTTTATTCTTTTATCATTCCTTATTGCTCTATAAGTTTCATAGATTTTATTATAATCCACCTTGCAATTGCAGGTTATCCATTTTTCAAATAATCTATTTGAATATTCCTGGTTTTTTAGCAGCCGATTAATTATAAAAACCCCCCTAAGCCGAAGAATTAAGGAATAAATAACACTGCTTGAAGCTAATTTTCCTGTTTTTTTATCTAATTCTATGATTTCTTCACTTGACTTTATAGACTTTTTAGTATCTATAATAAAAGGGGCAAATAACCTTGGATTAATCTTAATTTTTTCTAACTTTTCAAGATAATTGCTATTTATTATTGGCTTGGCTTCTCTGAATATAGAATGCATCATAATCGGATTTGATTCTATAGATGAAAGCAAAGAATCTTCTGAAATAATGACAAAATCAATATTCCCTCTTTTTTCTGCTTTAAATTTCTCTTTAGATATAACCAACACATCTATATCTGAATTTTCATCTGCTTCATCTCTTGCATGAGAGCCATATAAAAGGACAGCAGTAATTTTGTCTAAATGCGGGTAAAGCACTTCCAAGATTTGCTCTTTGATGCTTTTTTTCTCCAGTCTTACAACTAAGACTCTTTCATTAATCCATTCTTTTGGCGCAAATATATGTGCCCCATTGCCTATCCGGGTTACCTGCCTTACTATCTGCTCTTGCTTGTTTATGTCCATAAATCTAAAACCACATTCTTTAGAATGTGGTAGTGGCTTTACTGTTTTAGATTTTGGATCATCCAGAAAACCACTAAACAAACTCAAGGTTTTCTTGATTTCCATGTATATACTAAGTATATACCTATATTTAAAGGTTTAGTTTTTGGGCTTTAGCCATTTTTCTATATTATACAAACCCAAAAACAAGCAAAATCAATTCCCGCCGCTATTAATTTCCTTCTCTAACGCCTCTCTAAATTTCGCCAAATCTTCAGTTCTAATTCTTGCTCCAACAGCATCCTTATGGCCTCCGCCTGTTGCATCGTTAAATTTTTTCAGGATTTTAGCAAGTATTCTCTTAACATTCTTGCCTCTTAAAGAAATATTTGAAATAGGCCCCTTGATGTAAGAAACAGCTATATATTTGTTAGGATTTCTATAAGATAGTTCATTGGCAATATCACTGCTTATGCTAATCTCTCCGGAATAATCAAAAAAAATCAAATTTCCAAAAATGCTTTCCTGCGCTTTTTCAAGCAGAGAGTCATACTTTTTTCTTATTCTTAAATAATTCTCCCTAAACTGCCCGTTACTGTCAGATTCAGAAAAAATCTCTTCGGGACCTTTGCATGAAACCAGAAAATTTTGCATATTTACAACATGAGTAACTGAATCTTTAAGTCCGAAATTTAATGCCATAGCAATCTTGCCAATCTCAGTTCTATAATATGCATCAAATGGCTCTTTAATTTCTTTATTCCATAGCTCCGGATATTCCTTGCCAAACTCCTCGGCAAAATCAGGGAGGTAGTGATCTGCAATGCACCCCATAATCGCAATCCACAAATCTTCCTTTCTGTCTGTGATTTTATAGATTAAATAAGTTGCAGGCTCGCTGCTTTTATTTTTGCCTCTGTTAAAAGCAGGATTATAGGCCTTAAAATTTGTGAAGGTTTTTTCGAATTTCTCTTTAGCCACAGCATGATGGTCTATCCAGACAAGTGGCAGTTGCATTGAATCTATTTCCTGAACAAATTCTTTAGATATAACTGGCTTGTCAAGAACAAAAACATAATCTGCATTTAATTCTCTCGCCTTAGATGCATATTGTGCATTTAAGTCAGGATAGCTTCTCACAGCAATGCCTTTGCCCCTGCCAAGATATCTTCTTAGCAAAAGAAAACTGCACAATCCATCCGCATCATTGTCATAATAAAATACAGGGTTCTGCGCTTTATTCAAATGTTCTTTTATTGCCTTTATTTGCTTTTCTGTTAGCATTTAAATCATAGAGAAAGATGTTTTTAAAAACTATCTATCCAACAGAATCAAAAAAACCCTTTAGTTTGTTCGTGGGGTTTTTAGGACCTCAAAGTTGTAAAACTTTGATGGTAGTCAGAAACATAAAGTTTCTGATGTGCTCAGAAATTAAAAGCAGTAAGCTACTGCCTTATTCTAAAAAATGAGGTTTTAATTTCTGGCATAAAGAGGAGCATCTAAATAATTTGAAAGCTGAACTTTATTTATTTCCTCAGTTGTATTCAGGTTATTTGCTTTTATCTTCGCATTTGAAATTGTATAAATAGTATCATCCATATATAATGACCTTTGTATTTTATTAGTCCAAGAATAACCATAAGAATTTTCACTCAAGTTGTCATTATGAGTTATCATTCCTCTGACAGAAATATTATTCAAGTCTATATTTAATACATAAGCTCCTTCCCAGACAGTCTGCCCATATGTATTTGCAGGCATGTCTGCAGATTTGTTCTTTATTTCAGCAAGAGTTATAGGCATTACTATAACTCCTTTTTCCTTATCAAATAAAAATGCCTTATGCTCATAAAGTGCTTCACTATCAGTTCCTCTATCTCCAATTACAAGCTTTGCTTTTTCAACAGGATGTTCAACATCCGTAATATCAAATAATGCAATCTTCACTCCTTGGTACCACGCAAAATCAAGATTTCGTCCTGGAACTTCTGTTTCGCTTGCATCAATTGCATCCTTGCCAATGCCAATAATATGATTTTCATCATAAGGATGAAGATAATCTGAATATCCTGGAATCTTTAAGTATCCTAAAACTTTTGGATTTTCAGAATCTTTCAAATCAATTACAAATAAAGGATCAACTTTTTTGAATGTTACAAGATACCCTCTTTCACCAATAAATCTGGCTGAATATATTCTCTCACCATGAGCCAAGTCTTCAACCTTTCCAATTATTTTCAAATCTTCATCAAGAACATAAATATGGTTTAAGCTATTGCCATTCCAAACTTCTCCTGTTGTGGTAGCAATTCTGAAATTTCCATTAAACTCGTCCATTGAAAACTGGTTTAATACATGTCCTGGAACTTCGCCGACGGATTTATAATCAATTTTATTTTTATCAACATTTATTTTATGAATAACTGTTTTTTCATTCTCTTTCTGAATTTTTTTATTGAATTCCTGAAGTTTATCCATTAAAGCTTTGTCAAAATCTGCTTTCTCATCCCCCGTCAAAGAATTAGAATAATCATAAACAGTCTGTTGAATATCTCTTGTCTCTTCCCATTCAGAACTTGAAGAATTCAAAATTTCAGTTATCTCTATTTTTTCCTTTTCAGGAAGCAGAGGCAGATAAACCTCATTAGCTAATCTTTCATTATAATTTTTCTGGCTGACAGTTTTTATATAGCTAATATAAATATTATCTTGTGAAACAAATATCGTTCCTGTTGAGCCTAACAAATATACTTTTGTCTGAAAATCATCACCTTTAACATTTATTGCAGAAACAGAAGTAAAGGTATAAGAATTATCAGGATATCCAAAATAGTATACATCTGTAGCTTGTACTGATTTTTCAACGCCATTAATTGAATATGCTGGAAGGATTACAAAATCCCGATAAATGCTTTTTGATGAAACCACATAAACATAATCTCCAATCATTCTTGAATCAGCATAATTTCCATCAACAGTTATATTTTTCTCAAGAATTGGATTATTCTTGACATCAAGATTATATACTGAAACAAAAGTTTTATATTCAAAATTTCCTCTTCCTTCACAGCCAATTACAAGGCATTTTACTTCTTTTGCAATACTAGTTTCAACATATTCATAACTCATTGAAAAAACAATTAATTTATTGCCATTAATGAAAATATCTCTTACGCCGCTTATATTCAGCTCAGAAACAATTTTCATGGATTCTGCAGGATAAGCATCAATAACAAAAACTTTCTGCCCTGAAACAGCATAAATGTATTTGCCGTCATTTTTAACAATATCCGGCTCATCAACACCCTTTACTTGAATATTTGTTTTGGAATAACTTCCAGCACTATCAGCAGAGGCAGTAGTAACTAAAGATTTGCTCACTGCCCCAAATGATTCATAAAGCCTATATCCTCCTTGTGAGGCTTCTTGATTAGACTTTATAAAAGAAGCCAGTTCATCAAACGAATTAAATTTTATTACTTTATTTTCTGTCAAAACACTATTATTTTTGCCATGTTCTGAGTTGGATGAAATCTGCACAACAAATAACGCTATTACTAAAGCAAGAGAGGCAGTTACAATAATTATACTTTTTGTGTCTTTCATATTCTTCCTAAATAAAGTATCTATTTAAACACCTCTTTAACTTCAATTTCATTTGAACCTATCTCTTTATCCAATTCCATAAAAGAAAAATAAAAAGCCCCGATAAAGCCCCAATTAAAAACCAGGCCCATAGGTTTGATATGCTTGATGTTATAGTACACACATAAGGCAACTGGCTAGTATTAAAAGCACCACTTGAAACAGTTTGTACTGCCTTTTCTCCAATATCGCCGACATTGCTTGCAGCATTAAATCCTGCTTCCCGCATTCCTGCCCATATTTTTAATCCAAAAGCAATTAATGCAGAAGCAACAATTGCAGGAACAACGCCTTTAAACGCTCGTTTTGGAGAAATTAAAATTTTTTTATTTGAAACCCCATAAGTATTAATCTTCTTGCCCTTTACACTCCAGAAAAATTTCTTTGATTTTTCAATCAATCCTGAATCAACTAGCTTCTGAACATTATAATGCACTGTATTAAGTGGTATTTTAAGAGAAATAGCAATATCACTCTCACTTAATTCTTTCTCAGCTAATAAATTTAAAATTTTCTTGCAAGTTTTATTTGTAATTACCTCAGCAATGCTGTTAGCTTTGTCACCATCCAACTCAAGCATTAAATAATTCTGGCCCATATTATAATTATATTTTCTTTATATATAAACAAATCGTATAGCTTCAAATAGGATTGAAGTATAGTCAAGGACATCACAAGGTCCTTGAGTTTGTTCGTGGACTTTGGGAGTTAGGAAATTCTTAATTGATTCAACTGAGTGTCATATTCCGCAGCTTGCTGCAATACGTCTCAGTTGAATGCTTAAAAAATACCTCGCAACTTGCCTCGCGATTGGGATTCTTTATTGCTCCAATTGGGTCTAATACCCCGTAGCTTGCTGCGATATTTTTTCGTTCCCAATTGGAGGCTTAAAGAATACCCCACAGCTTGCTGTGATTGGGATTCTTTATTTACTAAAGACTTATGTCTTTCACTATAATATAGAAAAATATAAATAAAACTATCCTTATTTAAAAGTATGAATATCACGCGGGAGTTTTTATCAACAGTATATATTGTAAAAGATGGCAAAGTTCTTTTGACTTGGAATAAGAAAATTAACAATTGGGTTCCTTCAGGAGGCCATATAGAGCAAAATGAATTGCCCTGCGAATCAGTAATAAGAGAAGCAAAAGAAGAATCTGGATTGAATATAGAGCTAGTCTCACCAAAAGACAAAGCAGAAACAGAAAATATTATTCAGCCAGTTCATTTGCATTTAGACCATATAAAAGAAGATCATAATCATATTAATTTAATATATTTTGGTATTGTAAAGGGAGGGGAAATGTTTGCAGAAAGTGATGAAAAAACTTCTTTGAAATGGTTTTCCCGTGGTGAACTAATGAAAGAAGATTTATTGCCCAATATTAAAGAATTCTCTATCAAAGCTATTGACCAAGTATCAGCTACTTTACAGAAATAAGAAAAAAGAATTGAATATATAGTAAACTAAAGAAATGTTTATAAACCATATATAACATTTTAATTTCATGAATAAATGGGCAGAATTATTTTTAGGTTTAATATTTATAATCGGAGCAATAATTGCTGCATTCTTGACAACAGGTTTAGGAGCCTGGGATTTCTGGTCAGCTGCTTGGATAGTCCTTAAAGGCGGAGTTTTCTGGGTTGTAGCAGGCGTTGGAGCGCTCTTTATTCTTCTAGGAATCTCTGATTTGAAAGGTTAAGAATCAAAAAAACTCTGATGAGTTTGTAAGTTTTTTGGATGCCTGAAAATCCATGATTTTCTTGTGATCAAGATGCAACCCCATCTTGAAAGATGTGGTTTTCGTCAAGCATCTTGACATAAAAAAATGAAAATTTAAATACAATTAGTATTTATGGATAATATGAAAAAAAGAGCAGATAACAGAAAAATAAGAATTTATCTTTTCATTTTATTGGGATTTTTAGTTGCTACACTTTTTTTTGTGCTATATTCTTCTATAAATAATATAAATATTCTTTATAGCCCTAATGAAGAATTTTCAATTATTTCAAAAGTTGGAAATGTTTCTTACCCTAAAAATTGTTCAAGCCAGGAGATTAATAATTCGTGGAGCAGTATATTTAGAACAGCGTTAAATGAATCAGATGTGATTCTAAGTGCTGAAAATGAAAGCGAGACAGGATGTGAAAGGTTTTTTATTTATAAAAAAGATAATCTTGACTCTGTCTTAATCGGCGAATCGTTTAATATTATGTATCCTTTTGGAAACGATTTAAATCCGCGAGGGATATATAAGTTATTTGCAATATTGGCAGCAAATGGCAATTTTACTGCAGAATTTAAAAATAATCTTAGTAGCATTAGGAACATAAATGATTTATACAGATTGCCTGTTTCAGGCGAATTTAATGAAACAACAAATCTTTCTTTGTTAAGGAACTTGAGCCTTACTTCTCATGTGCTTGTGTTATTAAATCTGAGATATTATTATGTAATTTTTCCGCCTTCTGTAAAATCACAAAGCTTTGGGAATTATACTCTTCTTTCATTCAATTATAATACGAGTTCTCAAGGAATTTTATGGGAAATCAATAGCAATTATTCTTTTTCAAGAATAAGCGCTTATAAGCTATCTTGTATCAATAATAATTGGACAAGATTGCAAACTTTATGCAAACAAAATGGCACAGACCCAGTAAATGGAATAAAAGAAATTTATTATGCAGATGCTAATTGCGGAGCAAATCCTTATGATTATGGGAAGTTTAACAAAACTGAAAGTTGCATTTTCTGCCAGCCCAACTGGACAAATGTAAACACTGCTTGCTTGTCAGGTGACAAACAGATAATTTATTCTATACAGAATGGAACTAATTGCAATGTTTCTGCTCCTAAGAATATTACATTGAGATGCGATTTTGACAATAACAATATAATTGGAAACTTTTCTGAGGTTACTGCGGAAAATATTGTTTTAAGCTATAGAATAAATTCAGCAGCAATAAATTACACTTTAGCATATAGTGGTGAGAAAAAGGTAGAGTTTTCTGATTTAAGCAATAATACCCGAGTTTATTTTAATTTTACATTTAATTCTACTAATAAGTTAAAGCCCTATACAATAGACATTAAAAAACAGCCCGCTAATAATGCTTATGGATATTTAATTGTCAATGGATTAGATGGAATATACAAGACTTTTGTTATTGATAAAATTAACCTCAGCAGTAACAAGGTTTGTATTAAAGACCGAAATATAGCAAATGCTGATGCATTTTCTGCAAGATGCAATGGAAACGATGAAAAGTTAGCTGTATGTAATAACAGTTTACAATTTGGATATTCCTGTGGCAGCAATGGGAGCTATTACATTGTTAGGGGTTTGATGAATACAGGAGTTAGGGAGTACTTTGAGCCGCCTGCTACACTTACTCCAAACCCTGTACCAACTCCTACACTTACTCCAAACCCTGTGCCTACTATTCCAAGTACAAATATAACTCCTTTCACTCCTGATAATCCTTCAAGTATAGGCAATCCTGTTGGAGGAGCTAGTGATAAGTCTTCTATAATATTCTGGGTAATTACAGGGGTTTTGTCTTTAGCTATTGTTATTGTAGCTATTCTATTGATTCTATCTTTAACAAAAAGCAATGAGCAACAAAACAATTCGTCTTTTGGAATGATAACTGGAAATATTGGACAGAAAACTATAACAAAGAAATATTAAATCTAATCAGAAATACAAAGCTTTATAAATGAATTTGCTTTTTTAACAGAATAAATAATCAAATTTTTGCTATGAGCACTCCAAAATCTAATCTAAAAGTTCAAAATATTGTTGCTACAACTTCTCTTGGAAAGCCTGTTTCTTTAAGCAAATTAGCAAGAACACAAAGCAATACAGAATATAATCCCGAGCAATTCCCTGGCTTGGTGTTAAGAATCAAAAAACCAAAGTCAGCGGTATTGGTCTTTTCTTCCGGGAATCTTGTGTGCACTGGAACAAAAAGTGTTGTACAAGTGAAAGAGGTGATTGATGCTGTTATAAAACAGATAGCAAAGATTGGGGTTAAGATAACTGATAAACCTAAGATAACAGTTCAAAATATTGTTGCTTCGGGCAGTATTGATTTAAATCTTAATCTCAATACTTTAGCTTTACAACTTGAAAATACTGAGTATGAACCTGAACAGTTTCCGGGGCTTGTCTATAAATTGACAGAACCTACTGCAACATTTTTGCTTTTTTCAAATGGAAAGCTTGTGTGCACTGGAACAAAAAATAAGCAGCAACTTGAAGATTCTATGGTGCAATTGAATAAGAACATAAAGAATGCTGTTGCAAAAAAATAGTTGATTATAATAATTTAATCTTAATTATAGTCAAGGACATCACAAAGTCCTTGAGTTTGTTCGTGGACTTTGGGAGACAGAAAACAAAACAAAGAGCAGGAATTTGTTTTCTGCATTAATATTTCTGCAGTTTGTCGTTGACTAGATAGGGAAAGACTTATGTCTTTCACTATAGATTGCCTATAAGAATTCTTGGCACAAGCTAAAAGATTAACGGCTGATAATTAAATACGAATCTTAGAATTAATGATATCGCAAGAATTATCCATGGAAACACAAAATCTGCTAAAATAACCATCATTTTTCTGTTGACTTTAATGCCAAGCTCTTCCAAAATAAATGTATACATTGTCATTTCCCGATGCTTTGTTCTGAACTGTTTTTTAGTTAAAATGCAGTCTTTGAATATTAAAAGCTGTAGATAATAAAGTGCAATTCCAGTTAATATAATTTTATAATTAAATATAAATGGGGATGCCCAGAGAAAGAGGATTACAAGAATATGAATATAAAATATTAATGGGTATTTCATAATACTATTAATTTAATTTCATTAAAAATTTATCTATTCTCAATTGATAAAAATATTAAATGCTAAAACCACTTTGCTAATTTAGACTGCTTGCCATAGTTTTCTAAGAGAAATGATTTATTTATGAATAACGAGATTGGAAGCCTTAATCTTGACTGGATTGAACTTAAGGCTTCTTCTTTTGTGCTGAATTTTTCAGGCTGTTGCGAAAATGCTTCTCTTGAGATTTGCCGAAGTATACCAACTCCTAAAGGTGCATAGTATTCTGGCCTAATTTCACGAAAAACAATGCATTGGCATTGGCGCTTTATTTTTTCAAGATATTCTGTAAGAGCTAAGCGGTTTGCATAATAAGCTCCTGTTACTTTATCTGCGTATTTTTTTCTTGGAAAAAATGTTTCATAATCATGCCATGCACTTTCCTGCGCTTTTACCGCTATTTCAATTACTTCAAACGAATATTTTTCTGGGAGAAGAAGAAATTCATAATGATTGCCTACATATTGCGCATGGAAAACCTGGAAATCTGAAATTTCTGGAAAGAGTCTGATTTTATTTAGTTTTTCTTTTGATAATATATCATCTACAGCTGTAATAGACCATCTTGTCGGGACTAATTTTCTGTTCTTTTTTAAGCCAAGAAGGCCAGCAGATAAGATTTTTGCAATACTGGAAGTTTCAATACCTGACTTTTCAAGCTCAAGCATTGCTATTTTTGATTTTGCATCCGTATCGTTTACCAGGTAATCTATTTTTGACTTGATAATTGGATTTTCCTGTAATCTGACATTTTTTATCGAAGCTGCATGAGCAATTAAAGGAACGCGGCTTTCTTTTTCTTCATTTATTTTTACTGGCTTTTTTAATTTGAATTCTGCTGCAATTGATTTATGTGTCATTGCAACTTCTTTCATAACTGAAAGAAACTTTGTATTTACTTTGTGGATATTTGATTGAGTCCGGCCATAGATAAGCTTGTTTCTGAAAGATAATATATCTGATATAGGCAACTTCTTCTCATGCCAAATTTCATGCGCTGAAAGAATCTTTGTTTCTCCAAATTCCTGCGGGCTTAAGATGCCTGTATACACATTTGGATAGTTCCATCTGCCGACAAAAATTTCAGGAGGGCTTGAGCCTGAAAATTCTGTAATATTAATTGGCTTAGCTAATAGAAAGCTGTGCTTTTTGCAATTATATTCACCACAGATTCTGCAATGAGACATCTATTAGCTTAAAAAAAGAAGTTTTTATTGATTATTATATCAAGGAACTTGATTAAAACACGCCATTTATAGTGTGGTAGTTCCTTGAGCACAAGAAAATCAGGGATTTTCTGGTATCCAAAAAACTCACAAACTCATCAGAGTTTTTTTGATTTTTCAGCTTCTTTTTTTATTTCAATTAAAGTAGCAATATCATTTACTCCTCTATCAGGCCTCAATCTTTTAGTCCTTGGAAATCGCAACGCATATCCTGAAGTATAGGTTGGGCTTTTTTGTATATTCTGATATGCAACAGCAACAACAATCTCTGGCTTAACTATAACATGCCTTCCTTTTTCCTCAATCTTTATTTTTTTAAGCTTTTTAGTAAGTTCAATAAAACTTAAGCCCTCTGTTTCCTTTTCTTTTAAACCAGTTGAAACTTTTCCAACTTCAAGCAAGTTTCCATCATCCCTGCATGCAACATCATAGCTTGTAAGCCAGCCCGCTCTTTTCCCAGTCCCATACTCTGCCCCAGTTATAATTAAATCAAACTCATCACCTTCAGGCTTTAATTTAACTCCAAAGCCAACTCTTGCTCCAGGCTTATAAGGCGCTTCAAGATTTTTCGCCATCAGCCCCTCTTGCCCATCTTCAAGCGCCTGTTCATAGAACTTTTCAGCTTCTTTATCATCACCTGTAATTATTTGTTTTGCAAGAATTATTTTATATCTTTCAGGTTTTATAATTCTCTCAAGCAGCTCTCTTCTTTGTTTAAACGGAACCAAAATCATATTCTTTCCCTCATAATAAATAATGTCAAAAACAGCAAGCTCAATAGGCAATTCCTTTTCCAGTTTTTCAATATTGTATTTCCTTTTAATCCTCTGGGAAATTGCCTGAAATGGCATATATTCTTTTGTCTTTGGGTCATAACCAACAGCTTCGCCATCAATAATAAAGCTTTTTCCATGAACATGCTCTTTTACATATTTTACAACATCTGGAAATTGTTCAGTAACATTCTCAAGTCTTCTTGTAAAAATCTTGATTTTCCCATTTTCCTCTTTATTCACCATCATCCTGAACCCATCATATTTGTATTCAAATACGCATGGCCTTCCAACAATTCTGAAAGCATCATCAAGATTTTCTGCTTTTGGAAATAACATAACATTTACTGGCTTCCCGGGAGAAAGTGAAATTTCATGAAGCTTATTTTTGCATGCCTTTTCAAAAATTTCTGCAAAATCAGCAGACTTATCATAAGCTTCCTGTACAATGCCCGCTTTTTCTCTTTTCTCTTCCAGATTTTTTGGCTTAAAACAGCTTTCAACAATTGCATCTCTTAAAATCCCTGTCCCAACACCAATTCTCAAATCACCAAGAACAGTCCTAAGAACATATTTTGCTTCTTTTGCAGAAGCAGAATTTAGCAATTCAACAATCAAATCAATTTTATGCCCAACAGTTCCTTTTCCCTCAAGTGAAGGCAGCTTCTTCAAATTATTCAAAACTTTATCAGTTGTTAATTTCTTTGCAAACAAAGCACCTTGTTTTTTCTTTCCAGCAAATCTTGCAGCAACTTCTCCCAAATCACCAAGTTTCCTAAATTCATTCACAACTTCTTTATCATTCATGCCTGTCGCTTTTGCAATTGCTTTTATAGCCAGCTGCTGTGAAATTCCCAGTTCTCTCTCATCATAATCTGGAAAAACTCTTCCCTGCAATAAATAAATTATTTCAGGCTCATGCTCAGTTTTTTCTAAAAACTTTCCAAGAATTTCAGTTTTCTCAAGGCCTTTAGAAGTTGCCTCAAGTTGCTCATATACCTCTACTATTTCAGAATATTCCATGTAAAACAAAAACAAAATGGCTTTTTATAGTTTTTTTAAAGCCGCTAAAACTTCTTCTTTAAATTTTTCAAAATCTTCAAGTCTTTCAGATAAAACCTCAAAAACAAGTTCATCATCAACAACGCCATATTTATGAACAAGAATATTTCTAAAGCCTTTCATTTTGTTTAAAATAATTCTTATCTCCTTACTGAAAACCTTTTTATTTTCAAGTTTCTTAATTAAATCTTCCTCATCAGCAGGCAGTCCAAGTTTTAATCCAGTTGCAATAATATTACAGATGTCAATTACAGTTTCAATTGAGATTTGAAGCAATCGCTCACATGCCCTTTTATTTTCAATTGAACTTTTATATTCATCAAAATCATTTAATTTTATTTTGTCAAGCTCTTCTAAATAAGAGTTTAGTTCATCAAGTTTTGCCAGAATTCTCTTTTTATCCATGTTCTACCTCATTAAGATACATATCATAAATTTTTTTATAAAATCCAAAATCTTTTATTGTAGCAAAAGCAATTTCATAAAGCGCATCTTCATCCCTGCAAAATAAAACTTTTCCTTCTTTCAAAATCCTTGTTTTTATGTAAAGAGGTACTTGCTGGAATATCTGGATATCTAAATTGTCTCCAGCACCAGAAAGTAATTCAAGTCTTTTTTTAGACATCTCAAGATTGCTTTTCTTCTTAGTAAGATAAATGCACAGGTCAATATCTCTCCCTTTTCCTTTCAGTGAAGAGCCATATAAAGCAACAGCTAAAATATCTTTATCTTTTTTCGCAAGTTCAATAACTTTATCCATAGATTTGTTAATTTCCATGCAATAATAAGCAATCAAAGCTTTTTATATTTTCAGATTATGGACAATTCTGTTGATTAAAATACATTTTTTAAAGAATTGTCCTTCAGAGAATTCTGAACAAAATATTGCTCAATTATCAGAATTCTCTATATATCTGCTCCAACAGCTTCAGATACATTTCTAAATCCATCGCGGTTAAGAAGTTTCACAAGACCCAAATTTATATTTTTTGCAATCATCGGCCCTTCATAAACCATGCCTGTAAAAACTTCAACAAGCCCTGCTCCTGCCCTTATTTTATCATAAGCATCCTGTGCAGTAGAAACACCTCCGACCCCGATTACGGGCTTTCTTGTTGCAGAATAAATAATCTTTACAAGTTCAGTGCTTCTTGCCCTTATTGGCTTCCCGCTTAATCCTCCTTTTCCAATAAGCTCAGCAATTTCAGGATTGGCTAATTCATCTCTCCTCTGGGAAGTATTACCAACACAGTAAAAATTAATCCCTTCATTCTCACATGCATCTAAAAGCTTGTAAACTTTGCTGGATGAATTCATTTCAGGAAATTCATATAAATCAACTGAAAATTTAATACCAAATGAGGGAGCATTATCCTGCTCTTTCCTTATTCTCTGGATTTCATTAAGCAAATCCCTTAAAGGTTCAGGCTCCTCAAATGTTTTTCCTTCAAGAGTATTTGGGCAGCTTACATTAAGCACAATTAAATTTCCTTTATCCCACAATAATCTATATGAATCAGCAAAATCTCTGATAGCCCTGTCTCCGGTTATATTGGGGTTATGTGTTTTTGCAATATTAACAATAAGAGGAAAATTCTTATTTCTTCTTCCCTGAAGAATCCTCGCAATTTCAGCTGCTCCAAGATTATTTAGCCCCATTCTGTTAATAACAGCTTCTTCATGAGGCAGTCTGAAAACACGAGGCTTAGGGTTTCCATCTTCGCCAAGATAGGTCACTGAACCTGCTTCTTCGAATCCAAATCCAATATCTTCAAAAAACTCTGATAAAATACCATTTTTATCAAAGCCCGCCGCAATGCCGATTGGATTCTCAAAATCAATCCCACAAAAAGAAGATTTTAATGAAGGGTCTTCATATTTAAAAAAGAGCCTTAACAGAGTAGATAATCCTGTTCCCCAGCATAATGCTCCCAAAGAAACAACCCTTTCATGTGCTTTTTCAGGATCCTGAAGAAAAATTAGGGGCCTTAAAGTTTTGTAAGCTCCCATTAAATCCATCCTCTCTTCTTCAAACCTTCATTAGTTATTTGAAAATGCAGTGTTTTTTCAGGCAGGCTTCTATGTTTCCTTAAATAAGCAGTTCTCCTTCCGTCATTATTTACAAGCTCTATTAAACATTTGCCCCAATATTTTAAAATATCCCCTCCAACCATTTTTTGCGAATCTTCCCAATTATAAACCTGATTAGTAACAATAACCGGTATCTCGCGCTTTCTCGCAATTTCAGCAAGCATCTGCATCTGCCTGGCTAATTCAGAATTTATCTTTTGTATTTCTTTATTGTCCTGCCCATTATCTTTTTCACGGGCAGTCGCAAAATCCAGCCTATAAAGAATAGTCATTCCATCAACAACTATTAAACTAACTTCATTTTTTAGATATTCCAATAATTTTTCAAAAGCTTTTTTTTGTTCAGAAAAATTAGTCGGCTTAAGCAAAAAAATATTTTTTAAAACAGTCTCATAACTCTCTAGTGTAAGCTGCTTAATCCTTTCAGTGCTAAATCCTCCTTCGCTGTCAATAAAAATAACTTTATTGCCTTTTTTAGCTTGAGAAACAGCAGCTAATAAACAGAAGTTAGTTTTCCCAGTTCCTGAAGCACCATAAACAACGCTTATAATATCTGTTTCATAACCTCCAAACAGCCATTTATTTAGGTCATAATTGCCAGCAGATATTTTTGTCATCAAATAAAACAAAATGTTAGATATATAAAGATAATTATAAAGTTAAAACAAATAAATTAGTCCAAAAAAGAAGTTATCTCTTTTTCTTTTTCTTTTTAGCAGCCATTGTAGCACCTCTCATTTTAATTAACTAATATAATAACAGCCTATTAATAAATTTAACTGATTATTTTTTCTTGT
>CAYIRC010000016.1:0-19824 GCA_964365855.1 Candidatus Woesearchaeota archaeon | reverse complement strand
CTACACGACGCTCTTCCGATCTTCCTTATCCTTCTGCGACAGGCTTGCATATGGGACATGCTCTTAATTATACTATTGGCGATATTTTTACAAGATTCAAAAGAATGCAGGGATTAAATGTTCTTTATCCAATGGGTTTTGATTCTTTTGGCCTGCCTGCTGAAAATGCGGCTATAAAGGAAAAGTCGCATCCTAAGAAATTTACTGAAAATGCAATAAAAAATTACATAAGACAAATGAAGAAACTTGGGTTGAGTTATGACTGGAGCAGAATGGTTGAGACTCATAAGCCTGAATATTATAAATGGGACCAGTGGATTTTTCTTAAAATGCTTGAAAAAGGGATTGCATACAGAAAAAAAGCACCTGTTAACTGGTGTCCAAAGTGCAATACTGTTTTAGCAAATGAGCAGGTTCATGATGGAAAATGCTGGAGACATGAAGATACAAATATTGAGATAAAACATTTGGAGCAGTGGTTTTTTAAAACAACTGCCTATGCTGATGAGTTATACGAGGGAATAAACAAGCTTGATGACTGGCCTGAATTAATAAAGAATTTGCAGAGAAATTGGATTGGTAAGAGCTATGGCACTGAAATTGATTTTGAGATTAAGAATCCTAAATTGAATTGCATTATAGTTCACGGATGTCCAAGCAAATCAGAAAATAGTCCTGAAAAAAGGACTTATGATAAACACTGGATTCCTTGGATAAAAAAAGAATTATTAAAAAAAGGAATCCCTATTGAAACTCCTTTGATGCCAGAGCCATGGCATGCAAATTATGATAAATGGAAGAAAGAATTTGAAAAAAATGAAATTAATGAAAATACTATTTTAGTTGGGCATAGTTGTGGATGTGCATTTTTAGTAAGATGGTTAGGAGAAACAAATAAAAAAATTAAAAAACTTATTTTAGTTGCTCCTTGGAAAATTACTTCTCCTGAAAAAAAGGACCAAAAAGATTTTTATGAATACAAAATAAATCAAGCCTTAAAGTCAAATATTGAAGAGATAGTATATTTTACAGCTGATGATGAAGAATCAGATGGCAAAAAAAGCCTTGAAATATATTATAATGCTTTAGATGGCAAAATAATTGAGCTTCTTGGACATGGGCATTATACTCAGGAAGATATGGGAACAAGTGAATTTCTAGAATTACTAAATGAAATTGTAGAGAAATGGCCAATATTTACAACAAGGCCTGACACAATATTTGGAGTTACGTTTATGGTTGTTTCTGCGCAGCATTTGCGACTTATGGAATTAGTTACAGATGGGCAGAAAAAAGAGGTTGAAAAATTTTTAAAGAAATTGGGAAGTGTTTCTGAAAAGGCGCTTGAAGAAATGGAAAAAGAAGGGGTATTTACCGGGAGTTATGCGGTAAATCCAATGACTGGAGAAAAAGTGCCTGTTTATGCAGGCAATTTTGTTGTTGCAGATTATGGGAGTGGAATGGTAATGGCTGTTCCTGCGCATGACCAGAGAGATTTTGAATTTGCCAAGAAATATAAAATTCCAATAAAAGTTGTTGTGCATCCTGAAGGAAAAAAGATTGATGCAATGAAAATGAACGAAGCATATGAGGGAGCAGGGATTTTAATAAATTCTGAAGGGTTTAATGGACTGGCAAATGACGAAGCAAAAGTGCATATTACAAAAGCACTTGAATTTAAGAAAACTGGCAGAGAAAAAATCCAATTCAAGTTAAGAGATTGGCTGATTTCAAGACAAAGATTTTGGGGAACGCCAATTCCAGTTGTTTATTGCGATAAATGCGGAATTGTTCCTGTGGCTGAAAAAGATTTGCCTGTTGTTTTGCCTGAAAATATTGTATTTGCAGATGTAAAAAACCCATTGGTTGATTTTAAGAAATTTACAGAAACAAAATGTCCTAAATGCGGCAGCAAAGCAAGAAGAGAAACAGACACAATGGATACATTTGTAAATTCATCCTGGTATTATTTGAGATATTGCGATGCACATAATGACAAAGAAATATTTGATAAGAAAAAAGTGGCATACTGGTGCCCAATTGACATGTACATTGGCGGGAAAGAGCATGCCTGCATGCATTTGATTTATATAAGATATTATACAAAGTTCTTAAGAGATTTGGGATTAGTTAAATTTAATGAGCCCGTTATAAGACTGTTCAACCAGGGAATGCTTCTTGGGCCTGATGGAGAGAAAATGAGCAAGAGCAAGGGAAATGTTGTTTTGCCTGAAACTGTTTCGCAAAAATATGGCATGGATACTGCAAGATTGTTCTTAGTTTCAGTTGCATCTCCTGACAAAGATGTTATGTGGAACGAGCAGGGCGTTGAAGGAAGCTTGAGATTTCTCAGGAAGGTTTTTGATTATGTTTCTAATTATAAGAAAGGGATTTCTTTAAGAATAGTTGAGCATAAGGTAAATAAAACAATAAAAGAAGTTAATGAAGATATTGAATTTATGAAGTATAACATTGCTGTTATTAAATTAAGAGAGTTATTTGACTCTTTTGATAAGAATGTTTCCAAAGATGATTTGGAAAAATTTATCAAGATGCTTTCTCCATTTTGCCCGCATATTACAGAAGAGTTCTGGGAAAAGCTTGGGCACAAAGATTTCATTTCACTGGCAAAATGGCCGGAATGTGACGAAAGCAAGATTGATGAAAAGCTTGAAGAAGCTGAAAAAGCTGTTGATAAAACTATAAGCGACATTATGAATATAGTTAAAATAATCAGAGAAAAAACCGGTGAGGAGCCTGAAAGCGTTTATATTTATGTGATGCCTTTTGAGGTTGCTAACTTCAATGCTGAAGTTTTATCAAAGAGAACGGGGAAGAGCGTGAAAGTCTTTATAGTTAATGACAAGAATAAGTATGACCCTGAAAATAAGGCTGGAAAAGCTAAGCCAGGAAGGCCTGCAATCTATATTGAGTGATTACAGTGATATTACCAAAGGTTTATAAAAGCCTAAAAATAGTTAAATTTGTAAGGAAGCGTTAGCTTAGGTTAACGGGTTCTTATTAAATAAATTGAAACAATGGAGTAAAAATGGCACAGGAAGGCGGCTTTAGACGAGGCGGCTTCAGACCACATGGCGGTGGAAATCGCAGTGGCGGAAGTGGCGGCTTTAGTAGATTTTCTGATAGAGGCCCTAGAGAGATGCACAAAATAAAGTGCAGCGATTGCGGCAAAGATGCAGAAGTTCCTTTCCAACCTAGACAAGGCACACCGGTATATTGCAGAGAGTGCTTTTTCAAGAGAAAAGGAATGACTGACAATACATCAAGTAAGCCCTCTAAGAAAGAGAAAGAAGCTGAAGAATCTGAAGAATCAGAAAAATCAGAAGAAGATAACGTTGAAGAAGAATAATCAGGAATAAAGACTTTTATTTTTATTAACTATTTTTATTTTATTCCTTTTTAGTTACTTGTTTAACTTTGCAGTAACTTAGTATATAAATAAGTATATGACCTAAAGTATAGATTTTATTTCATTACTTATATTTAAAGAGCTGTTCATTGAATTAAGCATGGGACAACAACAAAGAGCGTGTGTAATTCCTGCAAGATGCAGAAGATGCGGTGAACTTTTTGATTTGTCTTATGACTTTAATGGAGAAGAAGAGTTGTTAGCTGAAGTCTTTAAGATAAGACACGGGCAAAAATGGCTATTGTGCTGGAACTGTAGGAAACATAGTTAATTTTATTTTTTTTTGCTTTTGAATAAATTTATTAAGTTAGAATTTTTTTTAGGGCGATGAGTGATTTAATTTCTGCTTTGATTCTTGCAGTTGTACAGGGGATTGCGGAATGGCTTCCAATATCCAGTTCAGGACATCTTGTGCTGTTTCAGCAGATTTTGAATTATCCTGGAAGCGTGATGTTTGATGTTGCCCTGCATTTTGGGACATTAATGGCTGTTTTTGTTTACTTTGGAAAAGACATTGTAGATATTCTTGAGGATTTACTAAAAAGAAAGTTTCATACGCAGAATGCTAAATTGGGTTATCTTTTAGCTGTGGGAACAATTCCTGCGGCAATTGTTGGATTTTTATTTAAAAATGCAATTGAGAAAGCTTTTGAAAGCCTTATTCTTGTTGCACTTGGCTTTGGAATTACAGGGCTTTTTTTGTTTATTGCCAGTCTTGACTTAAGAAAGAAAAAAGATAGAATTTCATATAAGGATTCTTTTTTAATAGGTATAGGGCAGGCTGTAGCGATAATGCCTGGCATTTCGCGAAGCGGGTCAACAATTTCTTCTGGATTATTGCTTGGGCTTGATGAAAAAACTGCTATTAAATTTTCCTTTTTATTATCGATTCCTGCTATAATCGGGGCAAATATTATTGAGATTGGAAACAAGACTCTTCCTAGAGAGCTGTTTTGGGCAACACTTTTAGCTTTTGTTGTTGGCTTGCTAACAATTCATTTAATGTTAAAATATCTTTTAACTAATAAGAAAAACTTGAGATGGTTTGGGATTTATACATTTCTGCTTGCTTTTGGGATTGGGGTTTATTTGATTTTTAGTTAAGCTTATAAATGATGAATTTTAAATTTTGATATATGGTAAAACCACAAGTAACTCCTTTAAGAGGCATATATCCTGGGTCCTGCTCTCATAAGTTTCTAACGAAATCCTTGAGGCTTAGGACAGAGAGCTGTGAGCTCCATGTAGTTAGTAGCGATGTGGCTGCGCATTCGCTAATTAGGTGGACAAATTCCCAAAGAGTTTTTTTTCATTCTTTGCATGAAAAAAGAGTATGGTGTTTGTATTTTGTGCGTGGTAGCAGAATTATTGGTGGATGTGAATATCTTCCAGGCCATAATGAGGTCTATATTTTAAGATTTAAAGATCTCTGCGAAAGAATTACAGATGAACTTTCTAACTGGAGAAAATGTTTGCTTGATGTTATGGTAAATTTTGGAAACGCCCAGGGAATTGGGCAGGTTAAGGTTTATGCATTTGACTATGAAACAAGAAAAGCTGTTCGTGATGCTGGATTTAGTTTTAACCCAAAAACAACATTGTATATAAAATCGACAGAAAGCTTAAAAGATAGGACTTTGGTCAGATGCTAAAGAAACTGAGGTTCTTTTATTCGGAGAAGGTTTAAAATTATTATGATTTCAATGATATTTTGAGAGACATATTTTTTTAAATAATTAAGTTACTATAAAACAGGATGGGAATTCCTGAAAAATATAGAGGGAAATATGTAGGGGTTATTTGTCGTGACACTCTCACTTATAGGTTTACAGCTTATCTTCCTGAAGATGCGCATAATGCAAAGAAAAATTTAAGGGGATTTAAGGTTTTACTTACTATAAATAATATTAATGAGGATTTTTGCAGAAGAGGGGAAGTTTTTGTAAGGGGCTTAAATATGACTTGTGACAAAAATGATTTAGGCAAAATTATAAAACTTTCAAAGGGGGATTTAAAGCTGGAAGATGTTGTGAGGGAAATATGCAATATGATTACTATTCCAAGATTGCCTTAATCAAAAGATTTAAATATATAGTAACTATATAACTTACTATGGATACTACAATACAGATAAGCAAAATCCTTCTAGAAAAACTTGCACGAATGAAGATGCATGAAAAAGAGAGCTATGAAAATGTTATTTGGGATTTAATTGAGGATAGGCTTGAATTTTCCCAAGAAACAAAAAGGAATATTGAAATATCTGAAAGAGAGATAAGAGAAGGAAAAACAATTTCTCTTGAAAAATTGAAAGAGAAAATGAAATAAAATGTACTCTATTGAATTTTCACAGACAGCTGAAAGTCAATTTAATAATCTTGAAAGGAACACTCAAGAAAGAGTTATTAATGTGCTTGAAAGAATAAAAATAAGACCCTATCATTTTATTAAGAGAAAACAAGGGACAGATTATTTTATTTTAAGGATTGGAGAGTATCGGGCTATTTTAGATGTAAGAGATAAAGAACAGAAAATTTTTGTGATTGAATTAGGGCATAGAAATAATATTTATTAATAATTTATTCTAGCACAGCTTTAATCCTTCTGATTCCTGCGGCAGAGGATTCTTCCTTTATGATTTTGCAATGGCCGAGGTCGCGAGTGTTGTCTGCATGAGGTCCGGTGCAGATTTCCTTGCTTACATTGCCGATTGTATAAACTGAAACTAATTCTGGATACTTTGCTCCGAATTCTGCCTGCGCACCTGCTTTAAGTGCATCATTCAAAGGCATTTCTTCTCTTTCGACAGGAATTGCCTGTTTTATTTTTTCATTTACCCATTGTTCAACTTTTTTTATTTCTTCATTTGTTAATTTTCTTGGAAAATTAAAGTCAAACCTTAATCTTTCTGGAGTTATGTTTGAGCCTTTTTGTTTTATTTCTTTGTCTTTCAAAACTATTCTTAATGCTTCGTTAAGCAAATGAGTTGCAGTATGCAGTCTTCTTACTGATTCAGAATCATCTGCTAAGCCTGACTTGAACTGCCCAGCACTTGATGTTCTTGACAAATCCTGATGCCTTTTAAATTCTTGATTATATTCTTCCAAATCTACTTTGATTCCTTTTTCATCTACCAGCTCTTGAGTCATTTCAATTGGGAATCCAAAGCTCTGGAATAAAAGAAAAGCTTCTTTTCCTGAAATTAATTTATCTGTTGCAATTTCATTAAATTTCTTTAATCCTTTTTCAAGTGTTTCTCTAAATCTATTTTCTTCTTCGTCTAACTGCTCTGTAATAAATTTATGATTCCTGTGAAGCTCCTGATAATCTGGATAAATTGGCAAAATTGACTTTGTAATTTTAGATGTGAAATTTTCTTTTATTCCTAAAAGCTTCCCATATCTAATTGCTCTTCTAATTAATCTCCTTAGTACATATCCTTGGCCGACATTTGACGGCTTAATTGCTCTCTCATCACCCAAAATAAATGCTGCTGCTTTTATGTGGTCTACAATAATTCTTATTGTTTTTTCATTGCCTTTGTATTCTTTTCCTGAAATTAATTCAATTTCTTTTATTATTGGCTGGAATATTGAAGTTTGGTAATTGTCTGTTAAGCCATTTAAAATTGACAAGGTTCTTTCAACACCCATTCCTGTGTCGACATTTTTCTGCTTTGCTAAATTGTAATTTCCTTTTTCATCTTTAATGTACTGCATGAAAACATCATTCCAGATTTCAACCCAGTTGTTATCATCTGTATTGAATTTTTTAGGAGCTTTTTTGTTATTTGGCTTCCAGTAAAACATTTCTGTATCGGGGCCGCATGGGCCAACTGCGCCTGCTGGCCCCCACCAATTATCTGATTTTGGAAGATAAGCAATTCTTTCTTTTGGAATGCCTAATGAGTGCCATATTTTTGCTGATTCTTCATCTTTTGGAACTTGTGAAACTCTTTTATCGCCTGCAAAAACACTTACAGCTAGTCTCTCTAATGGCAATTGGAGAATTTTTGTTAGAAATTCAAAGGAGAATTCAATTGCTTCTTTTTTGAAGTAATCTCCTAAAGACCAGTTGCCAAGCATTTCAAAGAAGGTATGATGAACTTCGTCTCCGACCTCATCAATGTCTCCTGTTCTTATGCATTTTTGAACATTTACTAATCTTTTTCCTAAAGGATGCTTTTGGCCTAATAAGTATGGAACAAGAGGATGCATTCCTGCTGTTGTGAATAAAACAGTTGGGTCATTTTCAGGGATTAAAGATGCTGATGGAATTGAGTGATGATGCTTGCTCTTGAAAAATTCTATGTATGCTTTAATTAGCTCCTGCCTGGATGTTATTTTTAATGACATGGAAAGAAAAGAGGTGCGGGATTTAAAAAAGTTTAGGATTTAAGCTGCTGCTTGATTTATCTCTGCATTAAGTTTATAGAAAGCTTCAACGCAAGATTTAGCATAATCGTTTGGAGCAGGTTTTGGATCTTTGCCTGATGCCCAAGGATGTGTTAATCCGCTTGAACTGTTAATTCTAACTATATTTAGGTCGTAACTGCCTCTTAATATTTTAACAGTTTCTCCAGCTTCGCCGCCCTGGCTTCCTACACCTGGAATTAATAAACAAATATTTCTGCCTGCATAAAATCTTGCAAGGTCTGTTAATTCATCGAGAGATGTTGCACCAACAACTGCACCAACTCCAGGATTGCCTCTTGCCCATTCAACTATTTTTTCTGCAACTTTCATATATAATGGGCTTCTTGCAGAGCCTCCATGAATTGGGTCATCTGTTTCGACTACTAAATTTTGTAAATCAACTGCGCCTTTATTTGAAGTTCTGTCTAAAAGATAGACCCCTGAACTTTTTTTAACAGCGTGTTCAATAAGAGGCATAACTGAATCTCTTCCCATATAGGGTGATGCAGTTACAGCATCAGCTTCCCAGCAATCAAAGCTTTCTATTGCATAATTTTTAGATGATTTAGCAATATCACCTCTTTTGGAATCAAGTACTATGGGAACATTTGGAAATTGTTCTTGCACTATGTCCATAACCTTGACTAAAGTTCTAGAACCATCAAACATTTCTAATCTTGGTTTATCATGGCAAACATAAAAACCTTGGTTTGGCTTAAATGCTCCTGGACTAAGGTTTTGTTTTTGCATTTCTTCAAAGACTTCTAGAAGAAAGAGAGGAAAACCACCTATTCCTTTTACTTTGAATTTTGCAGGCATTGCTTCTATAACCGGGTCAAGGCCCATGCAGACTATACTCCCTGTTTTTTTAGTTGCTTCTTTTAGCTTATCTAAATATGTTTCTGTCATTTTAACTGTCCTGCTGTGGGTGGAGTATTAAACTTAAAGGCATTTCATATGCAGACTGGACTGCATCTTCTAATTCAACCAGTTTTCCGCTTTCTCTTAATACTTCTCCATATCGCGACATGAATTTTTTTGTTCTATCTAATTTACTACCTTGAGGATCGAAAAATGGAAGCAAAGAAAGAGCTCCATTTTGAGCTAGATACTTTCTTGTCCAGGCTTCAGGGTCTCTTTGATATGCAAGTGCTCTTGTAGGAAATCTTGAATGCTCTTCAAGAAATGCAGAATCAATTACAACTTCTGCTATTGTTTTTATAGGAGGATTTAGATTTGCAAGCATTTCTTCTCCTCCTTGTAACCTTGAAACAACAGCTATTAAATTATTAATCTTCCCTCCACGATTTCTTATTATTGGAATCCATCCCATCTCTCTTCCATTTGTATCTATTGTATAACAACTTGAGGCTTCTGTAATCAAATCGACTATATGGATAGGTTGAGTACCTGCGAGAGAACCAGGTTTATCTAAAATGTCTTTTTCACCATAGCTTGGTAAAAATAATTCTGCTCTGCCATCTTTATATAAGGATACATGTGCAACTTTAAGCTTAGCTGCGACAGGCCCTGAAAAAAGCCAGTCTCTTCTTTGTCCTCCTGAAATTAAAGGAGTATTAAATGTATTTGTTCCTGCAATAATTTCTTTAACTCTTTCCGCAAGAATATCAATTACTTCGCCAAAAGTTGAATGCTGTTCAGCCATTTTGACTGCATGTGCAATCATTGCTTGTGAATCATCCCCGAATTTTTCCCATTCACCATTATCTTGAACTAATTTTTCAGTGTTAATATAATAAATTCCAAGTGCACCTGAAGTTAAGATTACTGGCTTATCTAAATCCTGAAATACTTTTGTTTCAATAAGAAGCTCTGAAATTCTTGGATGATTCATTGACTTTTTAACAATAAGTTATATTTAAATCTGTTTTATTAAAAAATAGTAGTAATTAATAACTGTTTTGCAGGCTTTCTAATTTGGCCCGGATTTTATCGATTTCCTGCTCAAGAGTAAACCTCTCTTTATCAAATATAATTTCTGATTCTCCTTTTTCATTTTTTTTGACTACTTTTGTTTTTGGCAGTATTTTATCTAAAAGCATAAGTAAATTCAGAATTTCTGCTATTTTATTTTTTAAAACAATTCTTAAGACTAATTCTTCTTTTCTTAATTTTGTGTAAGCCTGTGACCTTTTAATTATGGACAAGATTTCTAACTGCGCCTGAAGAAGATTTTTCTCTCCATAGACTCTTTCTGTATTGGATAATCTAATATATTCAGATCCCATTATTCTACTTTTTCAAAAATATTTTCTGTAACATCCTGAATTCTTGCTTTAATTGCATTCATCTCTTTTTCCCAGACAGATAATTCCTGCTCTTCACGCAGTTTTGTTTCTCTTATTCTATTCAGAAGTTCGTCTATTTCTGTTAAACTGTTTTTGGTAGCATCTAGGGCTTTTTTGACAGAATAAAACTTCTCAATTTTTACAAATATGTCTAAATTTTTTGGCTGAGTCCTCTGGTATTGAGCAATCTGCTCTGGCGGAGTTCGCATTGAGGCTAGTAATGCATCAGAAGTTTTTCTTGCTTCTGGGGGATTTGGAAGCTTGAAAGACGGAGAAGGATTCCATTCTTCCATCTCTATTGTTTTAAACTTTTGTTCAGGATTTGGAAATTCCTGCATTGCTTCTTCTTTTATCTCTTCAGTACTAACTGCATCTTTTATTGCTGCCTGTGAGAATCCTTTATTCATTGGAGAATCAGGAAAAGAAGGAAGATTATGCTTTTCATTCGGCATTTCGCCTTCTTCATTCTCTACTTTATTAAACATTGCCCTATTTGGCCCTATGTTTAAAGGAGGCAAATCTGGAAGTCTTTTTTCTTCTTTTTTGTCCCAAAACATAATCTAAAATTTCAAAAGTAATTTATATAGGTTTATATTAATTATTCAATGGTAACAACTGATTAGAAAAATTTTTAATAGGTCGTTGATAGAACATGGATATGCAAATAAACCTTCTCAAAGATATTGTCTTATCTTTTATTGGACAAACTGCTCCTAAGATTGTGGATTTACTTTACGGAAAGAAAAATGTAAATGAATTTATAATTGCGAAGAAGTTAAATTTGACAATTAACCAAACGAGGAATATTTTATACAAACTTGCAGATGAGGGCCTTGTTAGCTTTATAAGAAAGAAAGATAGCAAAAAAGGCGGATGGTACACTTATTTTTGGACATTAAATTCTGAAAAGGGATTATTTAAGTTTAAAGAAAGTTTGCTAAAGCAAATTGAAAACTCAAAATCTCAGCTAAATTCTAAAAGAACAGCTAGATTTTTTTATTGCCCAAATTGCGATATTGAACTTAATGAAGAAAATTCGCTTTTGCATGATTATACCTGCCCTGAATGCGGAGAGATTTTACAAATTAAAAATAGTCTTACTGAAATTGACAATATACAAAAAGAAATTATAAAAGCAGAATCTATTTTGCATAAAATCGATGAAGAAATAGTTATAATTGAGAAGAGTGCTACAAAATCCAGAAGCAGGAAAGTAAAGGCTGAACAAAGAAAGAAAATAAAAGAAAGAATTGAAAGGAAGAAGGTGAGGGATAAAGAAAAAAATAAACAATTAAATGAAGCAAAAAAGAAGCCCACTAAACGAAAAGATAACACAAAAACTAAAAAAGTTATTAAAAGGAAATAATGAATTCTTCTCAACAAGTATGGCATCCTGCAAAAATAAATAATCTTTTTATGAGATTTTCTAATCTATCTGTAGTTATAATTTTAATAATTACAACATCTGTTATATCTATTGCAGGACTGATTTTATTGGCAGTTATTCCAGATTCTATTAATTATTTTGCTTTAAAGCCAAGCAATATACTGGCTGGCAAATATTTATGGACTTTAGTTGTTCATTTCTTTTCACATGGAAATTTTTTTCATTTATTTATTAATATGTTTGTTTTATTTTCTTTAGGTAGCCTGTCAGAGAGAATAATTGGAAGAAAAAGGTTTTTTCTATTTTATATAACAGCAGGAATTTTTGCTGGACTTTTATCTGTAATATTATCCGGACTTTTGGGATATGGTGCTTTGGAAAAAGTGTTTGGCGGTCCTGCCACTTATATGGTTGGAGCATCTGGAGCAATTTTTGCGATAGCTGGCTTATTTGTAATGCTTCTTCCTAAATTAAGATTTAGCATCATATTTTTACCATTTTTATCCCTTCCTGCATATATAATGGTTCCTTTAGTTCTAATAATTACATGGGTAGTTACAATTGCAGTGGGACTTTCTATAGGAAATGTGGCTCATTTTGGAGGATTTTTAACAGGTCTTGCTTATGGTTATTATCTGCGACTTAAGTACCAAAAGAAAGTTAAACTTCTGGAACGTGTATTTAAATGAAGAAAATTAATAAAGAATCCCAATCACAGCAAGCTGGGGGTATTCTTTAAGCCTCCAATTGGGAACGAAAAAATATCGCAGCAAGCTACGGGGTATTAGACCTAATTGGAGCAATAAAAACAAATCAATCGCAGGCAAGGCTTTAGATTATTTAGATGAAAGCAGAAGTTATATTTTTTTAATTATTGGGTTATTCGTCCTTTCCGGACTGATTGGATTTTTCTTTTCAAATAGTTTTACTTTTTTGAATGATATGATAAAAAATTTGATTAAGAAAGTAGCAGACCTTAATGGATTTGCATTAATTGCTTTTATTTTCTGGAATAATGTTAAAACAGCTTTTTTTGGGATTATTCTCGGAATTATTTTGGGAATTTTTCCTGTTGTGAATGCTATTATTAATGGTGTTGTTTTAGGCTATGTTTTGAAAAAAAGTTATGCTAGTTCGGGAATTAATGAATTCTGGAGAGTTTTACCGCACGGCATTTTTGAACTGCCTGCAATATTTATTTCTTTGGGGCTTGGTTTAAAAATTGGAATGTTTTTATTTTCTAAGAATAAGAGCAGAGAGCTTAAAGCAAGACTAACCAACTCCCTGATACTTTTTGTTCTTATTATAATTCCTTTGCTTATTATTGCAGCAATTATAGAGGGTTTGCTTATCAGTTTTTATAAATAACTTTTAAAACTCATAAAAATATAGTTTAATATGGACTTAAGCAAAGAAAGCGCTGATGAAATAGACAACGCAATAGAATCTGAAAACATAAAAAAAATTGAAGCAGCACTATTTGTATCCGGAAGATTTTTAAGTGTTCAGGAGCTTGTTGCCCTGACAGATGTTAATCCTATTTTATTAAAAAAGATACTTGAGGATTTAATTGAGAAATATAAGGATTTTGGGATTGAAATTGTACAGAGGGATAATTTATGGAAAATGGATGTTTGCCAGGAATATTCTTGGATAGTGAATAAGCTTGCAACAGGAAGCTCTGAATTTTCAAAGGCAGAGCAGGAAACTCTCGCAATTATTGCCTACAAGCAGCCAATAAAGCAATCTGTGCTAATTAAGATAAGGGGAAATAAAGCTTATGACCATATTAGAAAATTTAGCGAGATGGGCATGGTGAATAAAAAAAGAATGGGGCATACTTCTGAATTAACATTAAACGAAAATTTTTATGATTATTTTCATGTCAATAATGAAAATTCCAATCTAATAACTGGAGAAAATACCTAATGGAATTTCTTACAATTCTTTTTTTAATATACATCTTTCTTGGGCTCTATGTATTCTTTTTCCTTATTATCCTGACTCTTAAAAATAAGGAAGAAATGCTTTCATATCCTGAACCAAATAAGTCTTATGCAATCAGCATTATTGTTCCTGCATATAATGAAGAGAAAAGCATTGAAGATACAATAAAGCATGTTGCTGCTTTTGATTATCCCAAAGACAAGTTTGAGATAATTGCAATTAATGACGGAAGCACAGACAATACATTGAAAGTCTTGAAAAAATTAAGCAAGAACATTAAAAATCTCAAGATAATTGATAAAAAAAATTCAGGGAAAGCTGATTCACTTAATGAGGGCGTAAGGCAGGCAAAGGGAGAATTAGTTGCTGTTGTTGATTCTGACAGCTTTCCTTCGAAAGAATCCTTGATGAAACTTACCGGATATTTTGACAACCCTGAAATGGGAGCAGTTACTTCTTTTGTTTCGATAAGAAACAAAGATGAAAGCTTTTTGACCAGAATTCAATCTCTGGAATATTTTATACTTGGGTGGAACAGGAAAATAATGCATTTAATTGATGCAATGGATGTAACTAATGGGCCATTGAGCTTATACAGAAAAAAATATGTTATTGAAGTGGGAGGGTTTGATAAAAATACGCTTACAGAAGACATTGACCTTACATGGAATATTTTATCGCATGGGCATAAAACTGCAATGTGCCTTAGTGCATCTGTTACAACAATTGCTCCTAAAAATTTTAAAGCATGGCTAAGGCAAAGAGTAAGATGGGGGATTGGGGGGCTTCAGGCAATATCAAAATATAAAAAGGATTTTTTAAAAAAAGGAATGTTCGGGATTTTTGTAATTCCATATGTTTCACTTGGAATTATAATGGGCCTTTTCAGCATTCTTCTTTCAACCTATATTGTGGGAAAGAACCTTTTGCTTTGGCTGATGACTTCAAATTATCTTGTATCAAACAATCTTCCAATGTTTCAAACACAGGACATTAACTTAATTCCTTCAACAATTTTCTATTTTTTTATTATTCTTTTTGCACTTTCTTTATTTTATTTTGGCTATATTCTTACCAGGCTTAAATATGACAAAATTTTCACATTGAAAAAGTTTTTTAATGCATTATTTTATGCTATTATATACCTTACTTTATATCCTGCAATATGGTTTTATGCCATTTACAGGTATATAATAAAGGATTACAGGTGGTGAATGAATAACAGGCATGCATTTTGGCTGGCACTAATAGTGGCTGTGTTAGTGTTTTGGACAGGCATTCTTTTAGGAGTTATGCTGGAAAAAAACAGGGCCAATAAGCTTCAGCAGTTTTATTATGAGTCTGAAACAAATATTTTTGATATTTTAATGCAGCAAGACCTGCTTAAAGGAAGCAAATTCTGTGATTTGGTAATTGCAGAAAATATTGTTTTTGCAGACAAAATTTATAGCGAAGCAAAGAATCTTGAGAAATATGACAATGCAGCAAAGATAACTTCTGAACTTATAATGCTGCACAGAAGGTATGATGTATTGAGAGTAATGCTGTGGAATAATATTATACAACAGGAAGACTGCTTCAAAAACAAGACAAATGTTATTATTTATCTTTATCAATATAATAATCCTTCACTTGAAGTAAAGGCCAAGCAGAGCGCAATGAGCAAGGCACTTCTCGAACTAAAAAACAAAAATGGATTAAGTGTTATACTTATCCCAATTGCTTCTGATACAGATGTTAAATCTATGAAAATCCTGAAGCAAAAATATAATTTAACATTAACTCCCATGATTTTCATAAATAGCGAGCATAAGATTACAGAAGTTACCAGTGTTGAAGAGCTTGAGAAATATATTCAATGAGCCGAAGAAATGTTATGCTGTTTTTAGCAATTATCTTTATTCTTGCTTTAGGATTGAGATTAATCCTTACTTATACTCTTCCTGTCAAATATTGGGATGAAACAATATATTTAAACCTTGGAAGAAATCTGGTAACTTACCATGAGTATTCATTTCAGCATGGATTTGCAGATTTTTATCCTAACTGGCCTCTTGCAGGAGGGAGGCCTCCGTTACTTCCTGTTTTAGCTGCATTTAATTTTCTTTTTACAGATAGCTTATTTTTTTTAAATTTGGCTGTTCCATTAATTGGTTGCATAGGAATAATTTTTCTTTTTCTTTTTACCAAAAAATTGTTTAATACAGAAACTGCAATTTATTCTTCTATTATCTTTGCTTTCTTTCCAATGGCAGTGTTTTTTGGCTCAAAGTTTTTAACAGATACAGTTTTATTAACCCTTTTTATGGCTTCTATTTATTTTTTAATTAAAGCATATGAGTCTTCTGCTAAATCCAAAATTTACCTTTTCAGCATACTTTTTGGATTTTTTTTAGGGTTAACTTTTTTGACCCGCTATACTGCATTATGGCTTTATCCGGTTGTAGGCTTCTGGCTAATTATTAAAAGAAAAGGGCTTAGATTTGTTTTTGAAAAACAATTCATAACAGGATTAATTACATTTTTAATCATTATTGCTCCATGGTTTATTGCAAATTTTTTTAGTTATGGAAATCTATTTGGATTTCTTAATGATTCAGCTGTCGCATCTGTAAGATGGGGCGAGGAATCTTTTTTCTTTTATTTTCTAACTTTATTATCTGAATTCTGGTTCATACTCCCATTAATAATCATAGGATTAATTGCTTCTTTAAGCAAAAAATCTGAAAATAAAAATAAGTGGCTTATTCTTTTCTGGTTTATTTTTATATTTTTCGCTGCGTCTATGACTGCAGGCAAGGAAAGCAGGTATCTTCTTCCAATACTTCCTGCAGCATCCATTATTTCTTCGTGGGGAATTATTTATCTTAAAGGAATAAATAAAACTTATTTTAAGGTTGCATTGGGGGTTATTGTTACAGGGCTGGCGATATATTATATTTTATTTGGATTAAGCTCATTTACAACTTACAGAGCTGAAGACCAAAAATGCTTTTTTAACAGCATGGACTTTATCAAAAATTCAGGAGCTTCAGAAGTTGTTACAGAACATTTTACAGCAGCTTATTTTTATACACAAGTTCCAAATATAAGAGTTAATAATTATACGATAATAAAAGAAATTATTGCTAATAAGCCTTCAAATGTGCTTTATTATTATAAAAATGGAGACTGGTTCAACCTTAAGAATGAAAAGCCCGATTTAGAACTGGCTTATTCATGCGGAGATTATTTTGTATACAAACTAAAGTGATGACTGAATTTTGAAAATTATTATGTCAGAGATTAAAACTGCAGACTTTAGTCTGCAGTCGTTACTTGTTTGTTTTAATTCCTGAGCACATCAGAAACTTTATGTTTCTGACTGCCATCAAAGTTTTACAACTTTGAGGTCCTAAAAACAAGGGGCTTTACACATTGTTTTTTTGATGCCTGGATAATACAATCTTTGACAACAACAATTAATAAAAAGCTTAGTTTTCTTGATTTTTCTATGGATGACAAATATTCTGCTAGTGGAAATATAGTAGATGCTCTTTTTGAAGGAAAAATTGTCAGGGTTCCAGAAGAGTATGCAAAACGCGAGGGATTGCTTATTTTAAGAAAACAGAATCCTCTTAAAAGAGCTGAACAGCCAAGCCAGGTTGTAGTTGCACGAAGGAAAAAAGAGTATGATGAAAGAAGGTTTAGCCTTGATGATTTAAGGAAACCACTTAATTGGCAGAAAGACCAGGTAATAAAAGATTTAATTGATGACTTTCACTGGGCAATTGTAAAGGCAAGAAGGTCTAAGAATATAACAAGAAAACAGCTTGCACAGGCTATTGGCGCCAGCGAGAATGATATCAAGCTTATGGAAAATGGACTTCTTCCTACTAATGACTATGTTTTAGTCAATAAGCTTCAATCTTATCTGGGTATAAATTTAAGAATGGATGGTCAGGATTTTATAACTCCTGCACGGAAAGCTGTTGAAAAAGCTTCACAAAAAGAAAATGAGAAAATTGAGATTTCTAAAAAAGAAGATGAATCTGAAGAGCTTGCAGGTGATGAAATAGAACTGGATGAAGAGTAGGAAATATTGAGCTGAATTGTTGATTAACTACTCTATAAATACAATATAATATTAAGATTTAAATAGCCCAAAAAATTAAGAAAAGCATGGCAAAAACAAGTTATACTGCCTGTGCAACAAGCCCTGTAGAAATTGTTAGTTGTGCTGCTTTAGATGCTGCGAATTATCCTGCTGAATATTCTACAAGAGTTGATGGATTTTTGCAAATATGATTAATGATTCTCTTAAAGCAAAAGTAAGACAAACCTTGGGCTGTTTTGAAAAAGGCAGTGCTGGAAATCTAATTCAATCAAGCCCTTATAGATTAGTTGTTTTACAGCAACTTCTTCCTGAAGGAAAAGTTTTTGCTTCAAGGCCAAGACTTCAAATTGCCAGAGAAAATGACCCTAATTTTATGTCTGGATTTTATGTTGATTGCGGCTTAAACTTGGTTCCTTGCAAAGATGCAGGAGAAGACAGCATAATCAATCCTATTCAAGCAAGGGAATTAGAAGCAGATTTAAAAAATATAGGATTAGACCTAAAGTATGCGAAATTAATCCCTTATCATATCTTAACTTCTGAAGTTAATGACAAATCACCAAGTGGTTTGGTTTTTAAGTTGTCTAAAAAAGGCAAAGATAATGCTAAAGGAGCTGTTTTGAATACAGAAGATTTTCATGGGATTATCAACCTTCTCAAGGTGGTTTGTTTGGGGCTTACCTCGGCGGTGATGATGGCTGGGACTGTGGCTACTGGGGTCTCGTTTGCTCCAACAGGAATAGCGGAATAGCTCAAATAATCTGGCTAGGATTTATATTATTAACATGCCTAAAACCTATAATCATTTATATTCAAAAATTTACTCTTTAAAAAATTTAATTCTTGCTTGGAGAAAAGCGAGAAAAGGTAAGACTAAGAAAGATTATTTAATTGAGTTTGAGGCAGACTTAAGAAAAAATTTACTTAAATTGCATGAAGAATTAAAAAACCAAATTTATCAGACAAGACCATTAATAACTTTTATTTTGCGAGACCCCAAAACCCGCAGAATCTCAAAATCAAATTTTAGGGATAGGATAATTCATCATGCTTTAATCAGAATTATAGAGCCAATTTTTAATAAAAGTTTTATTCATGACTCCTGCGCAAATCAAATTGGAAAGGGCAATCTGTTTGCTTTAGGGAGATTTTATTTATTCATGAGAAAAGTTTCAAGAAATGGCAAAAATAATAGATGGCTTAATAATAATCAAATTGAAGGATATTGCTTAAAGGCAGACATAAAACATTATTTTGAAGAAGTCAACCATCAAATTTTGCTTGAGATTCTAAAAAGAAGAATTAAAGATGAAAAAGTTATATGGCTTATTAAAATAATTTTGAATAATCTGCCTGCTGGTTTGGGTGGCGAACCACATTTTAATTCAAAAGGAATGCCTCTCGGCAATCTAACTTCTCAATTTTTTGCTAATGTTTATCTTAATGAGTTTGATTATTTTGTAAAACATAAGCTAAGAGCAAAATATTATATAAGATATGTTGATGATTTTGTAATTTTGTATAATTCAAAAGAGCAATTAAAGATTTGGAAAGCTGAAATTGACAAGTTTTTGAAAGAAAAATTAAAGCTTGAACTTCATCCTGACAAATCTAAGATAATCTCTCTTTTAAAGGGAATTAATTTTGTCGGCTTTAGGAATTTTTATCATTATAAATTATTGAGAAAAAGAAACATAAGAAAAATGCTTTCTGTTGTAAAGAAATATAAAAATGGGCAGATTTCAAAAGAAAAAATGATTGAAAGCTTTCAGGGCTGGAATGCTTATGCAAAATGGGCGAATAGCTTTAAGTTAAGAAAAGAGATTGTAAAGGAGATTTACGCTCCCAGCCCTAGCCCAATTTAAATTAACAATGCAATATTGGATTGGGCAAAGCTTTATAAATCCAGCAAAAGAAAATATTTTATGAATATTGAAGTTATTAAATCTGATAAAAATGATACTGAAATCCAAATGGATAATCTAACTATCGCTGAAATCCTCAGAGTTTATCTTAATAGGAATGGAGCAGATTTTGCAGCATGGAGGAGAGAGCATCCTTCAAAGCCAATTTTACTTAGAGTGCAAACTTCCGGTAAAACAGTTAAAAAAGTTGTCAGCGATGCAATTAGTGCTATAACAAAAGACTGTGATAAAATTGTTTCTTTAGTTAAGAAAAAATAATCAGTGTATGTCCAGGTGACATATGTCACCAGGATAATTAGAACCGAAAATTAGTTC
>CAYIRC010000015.1:0-20569 GCA_964365855.1 Candidatus Woesearchaeota archaeon | reverse complement strand
CAAAAAAGTCGATGGGCAAAATGGATTTTCAAGAATAACTGGAGCTGTTGTTGGAACACTAGGCACAGCAGGAACAATACTTGTTATTGTATTTATTATTCTTGTAGTGGGCTTTGCTCTTGCAGTTAATGCTGAAAGAAAAGCAGCAGCTAAATAGATTGATAACAATAATTTTATATACTTATTATTCTAATTATTGAAATGAATAAGAGGCTAATTATATCTGGGTTAGCAATTTTAATTGCTATCTTTGTTTATTTTTCTATCTCAAGTCATTGGTTTGGCGGGGCTTCTTCTACAGGAAAGACAATTCAATCTGCAGATAGCCAGATTCAATGCACAGATTCAGACGGCAAAGATGCATGGAACACAAAAGGAAGTGTAGCTTTAATAGATTCTGATGGAAATACTGATAATTACATAGATTATTGCGATGGCTCAAAAACAATTGATTATTATTGCGATGGCTCAAAACTTAGTATAGGAGTTTATTCACCAAGTGACTGCACATGCAAAGATGGTGTATGCGTTGCCTCCTGCTCTGGAACAGAATGCAATCCAAGCAACAGCCTTCAGATATGCAATAATGGAAAGTGGAGTAATTGCCCTAATGATAAAGTCTGCAGTCTTGGAGCATGCATAACTCCTGTCTCTCTTACTTCTGCTGAAAGCGGTGGCGGAGGAAGCAGTGGAGGAAGTTCTGTAACAATAACTACTGGAGCAATTATACCCTCACTTACAACTATAACTCTTGGTGAAATTACAACAGATGTTACTCAGGATATTGGCAATAATGAGAATTTAGCATTTAGTATTGGGGGCATAAGCCAGACTTTAAGTGTATCTAATATTGGCGATAGTTCTGCTACTTTAATCCTTACTAATAAAGAGCTTACATTTTCTTCAGGTGATGAAAAATTGATTGATTTAAACGGAGACGGCAAAAATGACCTATCTATTAAGATAAAATCAATAAATACTATCACTAAAAAAGTAAAAATTTTAATTATACCTTTATAAATACACGTTAAAATGTCAAAATTCCACTCGTTTTTAATGAGCGGTATGAGCATAGAATTATGCTCTTGGAATTTTGATCATGCTCAAAAACCATTGATCAAAGACTTATAGTATACGTATGCCATTCTCCTAATGGTTTTTGACATCTCCACAATTTATTATGGAGATTATAGTGTAAATTTTCTGTTCAGGAAATTTCCTTTAATTTACTGAATCCAAAAAACTCACAAACTCATCAGAGTTTTTTTGATTTTTAAAACAAATAATTTATAAACTAATTCTACTAGTATATTTCTATAAAGAGAGGCATAAATGGATAAAAATAAATTTGTATTTTGTTTAATTCTGATTGTTGCAATTATCTTTTCATCTTTAGCCACAATAAATGCATATTATTTAAATGAAATTTATTTCACTCTGCCAAATACAGTTTATACAACTAGTACAAGAATTGAATTTTCTGGTTTTTTAACGCAAGCAAATTATTCGAGCAATGGAACGTTAATTTCTTCTGCTGCTGCTTTACCAAGTGCAGTTATTAATATTACTTTAACTAAAAAAGACGGCACATTTTTCAGCAATTATACATTAACAACAGATTCTCAAGGCTCGTTTTATTCGAAAAGCAATTATTTTCCTAATGCAACTGAGATAAATACTTCAACAATAGCTGGAAATTATTATGTTAATGCACAGTATATAGATGCTGCTAATGCTACTGTATTCTCAAAAGTTGAATTTGCAGTTATTAATCAAACAATTGATTCTTTAAAAATAAGCTCAGATAAAGCATTCTACAATCCTTCTGAGGGTATGCAAGTTAGTGTAGAAGCTCTTAGGCAAATCGGAGATAAACTTATCCAGGTAAGCAATGTTTCAATAAATGGGAGTATTAGAAACTCATCAAAATATGCTTTGCAAACTTTTAACTGCACAACAGGAGCAAATGGAAAATGCATTTTAAGCTTGAGCGCTCCTTCTAATTATGGCAGTTATATTTTAGAGCTGAATAATTTTAAGACCTTTGGCTCTTTTTATGTTGTTCCCTTTTCTTTCAATACTTATATGAAAGATGAATTGGGAAAATCTCTAAAAAATGTTTATGCTATAGGCGAGCAAGGCAGAGTTGAAGTAAGTATTATTAATTCAACTTCAACTGATATTTATACCTTCTCCGGATATATTGCAGATTCTGCAGGAAATGTTGTTAAATCAATAACTTCTACACAGCTAGACAGCAATAATTCGTTTACTAATACATTCTTATTTACTGTTGATGCCTTGACATACAGCTATGGAGCTTACAAAGCAACTATTACTGTTACAAAGACAGGCAGTACAGGGAGCGTTACTGCTTATGCAGGATTCCAAGTCCAAGACTGGTCTCTTAGCATAAATAGAAAAGACTCAAATTCAGGATTTGAATATGATTATAGTGTTTTCCCAAATAAAACAATATATCTTGAGGCTATTCCATCATATCGCTCGAATGGAACAGTTATACCTGAAATAAACTCGACTTTCTTCTCAATACAACTGAAAGATACATTGAATAATATTCTTGTTTATGCAAATACAACCTGGAATGGTAGCTGCGGGAAAAGCGGATGCTATGAATTTTCTTTGAAGTCGCCTATTACAGCAGGACAGTATACTTTATATGCTACACTTGCAAATGGAGGAAGCATACAAAAGGACAGCAAGCTAATAAATGTTATAGCAGGAGTTATGTCTGGACAGTCAACTGATGCAAATGGTGCAACCAAAGAATTATTTGGAACTAATGAATATGCATATATTTCTCTTAATGCATATAATTTAACTTCAGCTCAATATAATCTTACTGATGCTGAAATATTTCTTGTAAGCTTTATGAACGGGACAGAATTTTCATATACACAAGTAAATACTTTTGATTTAGTTAATGCTTCAAATATTGATTATGAGTGGGCCTGGAATTCCAGCTTGCAAAGAATAAAGCTAGATATTCCTAAAATAGGAGGATTATATAATTTGTATCTTTATGGAAATAATCGAACTCTTGGAGCTACAGCAAGAATTATTGTGAATCCGTATGATATGTGTATGACACCTAAGGACACTCCAGGAACAGTATCTGCTGGAAATTATTATGTATGGCAATTTAAAACAAGTGATACTATTTATTTTGAAATCAAGCTTACACAAGCCAATAATCCTCTTGGAAAAGCAACTGCACTTAATTCAAGCCTTAATGGGACCAGCAATAACAGTTTTGGAATGGGCGGTGCATGCAATGTAGATACAACAATAAAGCAAGTTATTAATAATGCAACACTAACTGTGACTGAAGCTAGAAATTTAGAATCTGGGTCAATGCAAAATATAAACACGACTGCATCAACATGCCAAGCTAGTGATAATTTGGGAGGATATAGCTGTACTGTTAAACCTTTGAACAAATGGAACAGCGGGGTAAATATTGTTAAATTTAATATTCAAGGGCAGGATGGAACGACGAGCATTGGATACAGCAGATTTGAAGCCAGATCTTTCTATTTGTATGGATATTCTCTTACTTGGCAAAATAATCCTGAAAGCAATATAACTTTAAATGTCCAGCTTTATGAAGCTGGAAGCAGCTGGTGGAGCAATTATGGAAGCAGCGGTGGATTAAGCGGAACTCTAACAGTAAAGAAGATTGAATATCAGGGAAGAGATGGCGAGTGGATATGGCCTCCTATAAGTTATGGGTATAATGTTTCTAATATCAGCTCTGCAAGCGTCACATCTGGCACTGGCAGTATTTCTCTTCCAGCAGCATTAGCTCCTGGAGGAAACTGGAAGACTGGATATTATAGAGCAATAATACAAGCAACAACCTCTTCGGGAGATAGTGATTATGGCTATGCCTGGTTTGGAATAAAGCTTTGGGATGTTTATGGTTCGCCCGTTGAATGCACTTCAACAGGATGCAACTACAAAAATTATTTTAACTCTAGAGAAAATATAACTCTTTATATTAAAATAGGAAAGGCTGGGGATTATAATTATAATGCTGCTTCAGGGCAGAGCATAGGGGGAAATGTAACAATAGGCGTTAAGAAAATAACGGATTGCAGAACATGGCCTTGCAAGGAATTGAACTCCAGCCAGTATAAAGCGAACACGATAAATGTTAATCAATCAAGCCCATGGTATTGGAATGCGAATTCGGGTGGAGGCAACCAGAGCGGATACATAATACAGATTAATACTACTAGTGGAACATGGAATACGGGGTATTATTCTGTGACTTTAGATGTTAATGGAACAGATACCGGGAATGCGTGGTTTAACACAATTGCTTTTTATATTGAAACACAACCAACAAATGTAAATGGGTCTGATTATAAATACAGCATACGAGGCAATTCTCCAATGTACTTTAATGTTACAACAGTAAAAAGCTATAAACAAGGATACTGGTATGGAAACACAAATGTTAAGTATAATATATCAGATTACATAAATACAACACTTTATGACGCTGTTCTTAGAACATGGGACCAGCAAACAAATCGTGCAAAAGAATATAACTATCCTGAAGATATTAATATAGCTCCTAGAAATGTGACTGGAAATGGTGTTTTGAATATAACTTTCAATAACGGAACATGGCCAACAGGGTATTATTACGGAGAGTTAATATTAAAAAATTCTGTTAACGAGACTTCAACAGGATGGTTGTGGTTTAATGTTCAGCCATTTAGAGTACAAATAACTTCTAATAGCTATAGTATAGACACTGACCAGTGCATTAATGCTACTGTGAGCATTTATGATTCTGATTGGGCAGTAAATACTCTGCTTGTTGGAAATTATTCTATTTTGAAAGTTAATGAAAATATATGGAGTGGTATGTCAGGCAGTGTTACCGAGTATACAAATTTTACTACAGGTAATTTTAATTCAACAAAAGAAATATTATTCTGCCCTAATGCTAATGGCTGGAGTGGAGGCAACTGGGGAGGCTACCATTATTTGAATGTTGTTGTTAAAGATAATGCACAAAATGACACTCAAACAGGGTGGCTATCATTTAGAACAGTGCCTTTCCAGATTACTTGGGGCAGTATAATTGGCGGGACAAGCAAGTTAACAAATGCAACTATTAATGTTAGTGTTAGTTTAAGGAAAGCTTCCGGAGCTAATATTAGTGGTAATTTAACTAAAATATATCAGTGGAGATATGATAATTTCAGAAGCACAAAAGAAGAGTATACTTTTAGTGTTGGAAGCTGTTCATCAGCTGTTTCAGGACAGTGTACTATTAATGGAACTCAAACTGTTATTATATCTGCTCCAAGTGTAGGATGGAAAGTAGGCTATAATTATTTGCAGGCAGAATGGACAAAACAAAATGACCCTACAACCAGAATAGATGACTGGAGCGGAATTTACTTTGAAGGCAAAGAAGCATATAACGGTTACTTTTCGAATTCTGATGTGAATGGATGGTGGAAGCATGACTTTAGAGATAGTGAGAATATCACAATTAAGCTCTATACGAAAGACAGCAATTATAATCCTGTAAATATAACAATAACAAATGTAGAGTATGCTTATTCTGGCTCGAACTGCTGGAATGATGCCTGCAGAACTTATACAAGTGCAACCTTCTCGCCTACAACTACCTCTAGCGGGGAGGCGGTAATACATATAAAAGTGCCTAGTACAGGCTGGACAAAAGGAGAGTATTATATTAGAGCAAGTGTTTCTGGAGCTAGTGGAAGCGCTATAATAACTCAAGGGAATGTGAGAGTTAAAGATATGACTCCTCCAAATGTAACAATATCATTACCCTTAAATAATGCCACTTATAATATAACAAACTTTTCTTTCAGTGCAACAACAACAAAAAATAGCCAGTGTTCTATCCAGATTGTAAATTATAATAATTTTTATAATTGGTATTGCAGTGGATGGAATGCGACGAGCAATAATGCAACCAATGGCTCAATTTCCCAGCAAAAAATAGGGGCTTGCAATATGAGCTATTATAATTACAATGGGAATACCTACTATTCAGAGTATATAGCAAATAATTATCATTCTACCTATAATGGCAGTATATCAACCTGGAGTTCTGGAACTTTTTTGAATACTGGAGGAAGAACGCATACTTATAATATTAATACTACTGACTGGACAGCACAGCATTATGGTCTTCAGGTTTGGTGTTATGATGAGGACTGGAACTATGCTGCAGAAGTGGCAGCATTTAAAGTAAATGTTACAGTATAAAATGTTAAACAAAAATATGACACGAATTGCAGGGATTTTAATAGCTATTACTATAAATTTAAGCCTTGTAATGGGAGCAGCTAATTTTGAGGTTAACAGCTTTTCATGCACACCTTCGGAAAATGCAATAACTGATGTTTTTTCATGCACTGCCCAAATAAAAAATACAGGAGATGCTGCTGGTTCTGTTAGCACTGCAACATTGTACCCTGATAGCAGCTGGCTTGAGAATTCTAATTACCCACAATCTTCAGGAACAAGTGTCAGCCCAGGACAAACAACAGAGGTTACTTTTATAGGAATAAGATCAATAAAATCTGGCAGTAATGGATTCTCTAAAATTACTCTTGATTCTGTTGCAGATACTTCTACTGCAGTAACAGGCACAAAAGTGAATATAATAGATGTTGTTGTAACAGTTACTAATTCTGCTTCAAGTGCTGTTATGGGTGCAACTGTTGATAGTTCTGCAGAGGTTACTGCAGGAGGCAATATTGATGTAATACTTACATTAGTTGTTAGTTCTGGCGGGTGCAGTATTGGAAACAGCCAAACTTCTTCAAAAACAATTAGTGGCATGCAAAATGGGAATAAACAGTCTAGAACCTGGACCATAACTCAAGGAACTACTACTGGAGATTGTGTATTTACAATTTCTGCTGCTGCAACAGGAACAGGAAAGCTGGCTTCTAAAACTGATTCAACAACTAGCACTATTGCTTGCCCAAATTGCCCGGTAGCCAGCACTTCAACTACCACAAGTTCTTCTGGTGGCGGAGGTTCTGGTGGAACAGTAGTTGCAACAGTAGAATTAAACAAAAGTGTGATGCAGGAACTTGCTAAAGGTGAAGCACTGAAGTTCAGGTTTGCGGGTGTTAATCATACATTAAGTGTGCTTAATCTTACAGCAACCACAGCAGAGGTATTAATTAAGAGTACAGAAAAGAGACTTAATTTTACAGTAGGCGATGAGAAAAATATAGATCTTGACGATGATAATAAAGATGAAATATCTGTCAGGCTAAAGTCAATTAATATAATCACTAATAAAGCTCTTTTTGTTGTTACACCTCTCTACATTCCTACTGCCGAGGATATTAAGAATAAACAAAAGACTAGTGAAGGAGATAATACTAACCAAATAAGCGAGGGAAATCAAAATAATGAAGCGAAAGGCAAGTCTTCAATATTGTGGATTATAATTATATTGGTTGTAATAATTGCGATTATTTGCTATATTAAATGGCTACGAAATAAAGAATCAAAATTTCAAAATACTGTAAAATTAAAACATTTTACAACTAGCAAGTATTAAAAGAGCAAAAATGAATAAAGGTGGGTGGGTGGTTTCGCTTATAACCCTAATAATACTGGGCTTTGCTGGCTATGCTTATTACAAGCTAAATTCTGCTAATAAGATTATTGATATAAATGAAAGTGCTATTAATGAAGGAGTATGCAATTCTGACCAGGAGTGCGTTCCTGACTTGTGCTGTCATGCAAGCAATTGTGCTTTAAAATCAAAAGCACCAGACTGTTCTATAACGTTTTGCACACAGGAATGCAGGCAAAATTCTTTAGACTGCGGGAATGGGGAATGCAAATGTATAAATAATAAATGCAAAGCATTTATTAAATGAAAAGAGGAATATTATATTGAAAGACATAAATCTTTCCCTAAATAGCCAACGACAAAATGTAGAAATATTAATGTCCTTGACTATAGCAGTATTAATTATTAGTATCTTGCTAATCTTATATGCTCAAGGGAGTGAGGTAAGCAAAACAAATAAGCAAATCTATTCTGACCTAAAAAACAAGAGCTATGTATCTGTGATAATAAAAACAAAAGAGAATTTGTCTCTTAGCAAAATAAAGGATTTTCAACTCGATAATCGACCTGTTAGAAAATATAAAAACTTAATCTCAATGCAAGTGTCTAAAAAAGAGCTTGAAGATTTAGAGAAAAATAGTTTAATTGAAAAAATAGAGCCCTCACCGAAAATCAAAGCATTTCTCCAAGATTCTGCTAAAGTAGTGAATGCAACTAATACCTGGCAATTAAAAGTTAATGGCATTAATATAACAGGAATTGATAAAAGTGTATGTGTTATTGATACAGGAATAAATTTTACGCATCCTGATTTGGCTGGAAAGAATAAAACATGCGTGATAGACTGCTTTAATAAAGACTGCACTGAAAATTGCTCAATAGGTGATGACAATGGGCATGGAACGCATGTTGCAGGAATTATAGCTGCTTCTCCAGGTATAACGGGAATAGCGCCGGGCTCTAAATTAATAGGCTTGAAGGTTTTAGATGAGAATGGAAATAGCGATGCTGTATCAGGTGTTTTGGATTTAACATATGCAATAGATTGGTGCGTGACAAATAAGGCAAAATATAATATTTCAGTAATAAGCATGAGTCTTGGAACTATCTCGCTTTATAGTGATTATTGCGATAGCTCTTTTTCAAGCAATTTGGCTCCTTCGATAAATAGCGCAATTTTATCAAATATAAGTGTTATTGCCGCAACAGGCAACCAAGGACCTGGAGTTCCCAGAAATACAACGCATATAGCTGCCCCGGCATGCATTAAAAATGTGACTGCTGTTTCTGCAACAGATAAGGATGATTCAATTTCCAGTTATGGCCATTATAATTCATTAGTTGAGCTAGTTGCTCCTGGAACTAATATAAATTCAACTTATAACACAGGATATGCTGCGGAATCGGGAACCTCTATGTCTACACCGCATGTTGCAGCGGCTTTTGCGCTAATAAGCCAGTATTATAAATTAATGAATGGCAGAGAGTACACTTCTCTTGAAATAAAAACTGTGCTTAAAAATACAGGAAAAAATATTACTGCTTCTGGGCTTAATTTTAACAGAATAGACATCTATACTGCTGTTTTATCTTTAGCAGGCAAACCGAATGTTACTCTTGTTTCTCCTGCTGATAGCCTTTCTACGAGACAAAATCAGACATTTATATGTAATGCAACTTCTAATTTTGAACTTAAAAATGCAACTTTTTATTTGTGGAATTCCAGTTTACTAATAAATACTACAATAAAATCCATTTCCGGACTTAGCAACAGCACAAATTTTAGCTATAATTTTACTTATGAAGATGATTACTTATGGAACTGCCTTTTTGCAGATAATATAAGTTTGAGGGGCTTTGCTATCTCAAATTTTTCTATAAGATATGACTTAACAAGTCCCAGCATTAGCATAATTTTGCCATTAAATAACAGCTGGTATAATACTGGGAGATTTAATGTAAGCCTTAATGAAAATGGCAATTGCTGGTATTCTTTGGATTCTGGAGAAAACACGAGCATGAATAGAAATGGAAAAAATTTCAGCGCTAATTATATTCTTACTACTGGAATTCATAATATAACTTACTACTGCAATGATACTTCTGGCAATTTTAATTCATCTAACAAAATTTATTTTAATGTAGAACTGATTAACCCTAATGTTACTCTTGTTTCTCCTGCTGATTCCTATTCTTTAACTGGAACGTCAGCTATAAATTTTGAATACAATGCTTCTGACAATATTAACATTAGCAAGTGTGATTTATTACTAAATGGTGAAATTAAAGCATCAAACTCATCGGAAATAACAAACAATACAAATACTATAACCTATTCTGTTTCTCCAGGAAGCTATAATTGGCAGATTAATTGCACTGACGAAGCTGGAAATTCCGGGAACTCCAGCTTGAGAAGTTTAGTTATTAATTCACCACCATCTCAAAATACTTTAACTTCCAGCGGAGGAGGCAGTGGAACTCCTATGCCAAATACTTATATTGCAACTTATGAACAATCTTTTGCAGGCTATACAAAAGAACTTAAAAGCAATGACAAGATTAAATTTGAAATATTTGATGAAAGAGGCAAACAACATACACTTACAATTGAAGATGTAGCTGATAATTATGCTAATTTGACTATTGCCAGCAACCCAATTAAATTAATTTTGGGCATTGGACAAAGCATAAAGCTGAATTTGACTTCATCTGAGTATTATAATTTGTATATAAAAGTTGATGAAATTTTAAACAAAAAAGTCAAGCTTACAATCCAGAGCATAAACGAAAAAATTGCAACTTCCAAAGATAATTTAGATAAAAAGGAAGACATTAAAATAATTGCTGCCAATAATCAAACTCCTAAAGATAATTCTAAAGATAATACCTCCAAATTGATTCTCTTGGCATTAATTATAACTATATTTATACATCTAATCATGAGCCATCTTACTAAAAAATCAAAAAAGGAAATTATTAAAGAAATCAAAAAGAGCCATGACAAGCAATAATTATTAGGGATAAAACTTTACAACTGGCCCTGGCTCTGAATATATTTCTTCATCAGCCTTTCAATTTCAGACTGAGGAGCATAACCTTTTCTACTGCATAATTTTACAAATTCATCGTAGACTTCTCTAGCAATATTATAATCAATTTTTCTCTTTTGCGCGCCTGGTGGTGTTGCAGCCATTTAAAATGTAAATTGACTGGGTATATAAATATAATTGAGCAGGATGCGGGGAGTAGGGTTCGAACCTACGTAGGCACTAAGCACACAGGATTTCTTATATCCTAACTTAAATCTTCCTAACGGAAGACCGACTTCTTAAGTCCTGCCCGTTTGACCACTCCGGAATCCCCGCTGTAAATTTAGAATCAAAATTAAGGTTATAAAGTTTACTAAGGCAAGAAACCGTGGTAGCTTAATTAAGCTTCTTCCTCAATTTTGGCAATAATCTGCTTTGCTTCCCTTGAAATATGCTGGATTGCATCGTCTTCACTTGCGTGAGGGTTTTCTCTCAAATATTTGATTGCATGAGATGCTCCAGAGATAAGAGCAAGCTTCACCTTTTTTTCATTTTCCATTTTATTTATTAATATAGCAGGTTTAAAAGTATTATTGTGGTGCAAAAAAGATGATTAAAAATTATTGCTAGAGCGAAGAATTAAAAAGAGAAATGTGTTACAGAGTGTATTAAATAAAGAGATTAAATGAATGAACTAGAAAAGCTTAAATCTGAATTAAAAATTAGAGGATTCTCGCCTTTAACTGTAAGAAATTATTCTTTTTTTGTTGAAAAATTCTTGGGAAAAGCAAATAAAAACCCTGCAGAATTGAATGAGGATGATGCTAAAGCCTATCTTGCAGAACTATTTGATACAAAATCAAAAAATACTATAATGCTTGCTGCTGCTTCCCTAAAATTCTTTTACGTTGAAATATTAAAGAAAGAGTTTAGGCAGATAAAAATGCCTAAAAAAGACATAAAACTTCCAGAGGTTTTAACAAAAGAGGAAGTTAAAAGCTTGATAAATTCTACGGATAATATCAAATCAAGGCTTATTGTTTCAATGCTTTATTCTGCAGGATTAAGAGTTTCTGAACTTGTAAATTTAAAAGTTGAAAATCTGAATTTTACAGACAGAACTGGATGGGTAAGAAAGGGCAAAGGAGCGAAAGACAGATTGATAATGATATCTGAAAATCTGGCAAAAGAAATGAGTGAATACCTGAAAGGCAGAGAAAACAAGTACCTTTTTTCCAAAGATAAGCCATTGACAACAAGAAACATTCAAAAAATAATTCAAAAAACAAAACAAAGAGCAGGAATAAACAAGAAAGTAACTCCCCATACTTTAAGGCATAGTTTTGCAACACACTTGCTTGAAAATGGAACTGATATAAGGGTTATTCAGCAAATGCTGGGGCACAGCTCGCTAAATACGACTCAAGTTTATACTCATATTTCTTCTGAAATGATTAAAAAAGTGCAGAATCCACTTGATAATTTGTAAATAAAATAATGTTTAATTTATCAAAAAAACTCTGATGAGTTTGTGAGTTTTTTGGATGTCTTAAATTTGCTTCTAGCAAATTTAATGAACCTGAAAATCATGATTTTCTTGTGCTCAAGATGCAACCACATCTTAAAAGATGTAGTTTTCGTCAAGCATCTTGACATAATAATGATTAAAAAGAAGATAAATTATAAAAAAGAATGGAATTGGCTAAACTCCCTTTAGTTATAAGAGATAACAAATGGACTAAAGAAGGACTTATTAAAACTGATGATGGGCTTCTTGTTCCTGCTTATGTCGGAAGCCAGTTGGGATTTACTGTGGACGGCAGAGAAAGCCTAAAAACGTTATATGAATCTTTAGAAAGGATAGGAGTAAAGCCATTGTGTCCTTTTGAAGCATGTGCTGAATATCTTGATTTAAATCAAATAAGAGTGACTTTAAAGGAAAATCATGAATTTTGGGAAAGTTTTAATGATATAATTGGCCCAGTAAATTATGATACGCTAATGCCGAAGTCAAAAATGATGATTGCAATATGTGAAGGGCATTCTCTTGATGATGGGCTTTGTGCTGAAATCGGGCATTATGCAACAAGATACGGACGTGTGAAAGACCAGTGATAGGAATACGCAGTGATTTTAGGCTTGGTGAAAATCCTGCAGCCCAAATTAATCCTGCAGTGAGATGGTTTATGGACAAAGGGCCTTATGGAGGAGCATTTATATGGGGTGCTGATGCTTACGATGAAGCTGCTAAAGTTATCAGGGCAAAAGCAGATGCTATTAGAGGAAGTGAATGGGATAATTCATTATATATTTCTAGACTTATAAAAAAAATTATATAGATAATAATACTTATTGGTTAAAATTAAATTTCTAATTATCTGTAGCTCTTCTGCCTCTTGGCTCTCGCTTTGGAGTCGCCAGGCTTTCTTGTTTCTTTTCTTCTTGAGTCTGCAACAAGCAGGTTTCTGTCATAAGCCAAATAGGCTTTTCTTAAAACATCAGACTCTGTAATTTTTACAAGAGCTTTTGCAATTGCCAGTCTTGTTGCCTGAATTTGAGCTTCTTTTCCGCCGCTTAGAGTTTTGACATAAAAGTCGTTTTTCAAATTTCCCAATTCTCTCTCATATATTCTGATAGGTTCAGCTAATGCCAGCTTATGGAATAAAGGAAGGTCTGTATAAAGAATATGATTGTAAAAAATTTTACCAGTACCCGGCCTGACTGTAACTTTTGCAATTGCTGTTTTCCTTTTTCCTGATACTATTAACAATTTTTCTGCCATTATAGCTCCCTGCTTAAATCAGACAATTTCATTGTTTTTACTTTTTTCTCCTTGCCTGCAATTAATTTTTTAACATGCTCATACTCTTTGGGAACATCATTATAGCATTTTACTCTTTTTAGCGCTTCTACTCCTCTTGCATAATCTTTCTTTGGCGGAAGCATTCCTCTAATAATTCTTTTAACTAATCGGTCAGGATATTTGGGAAAAAATGGGCCTCTATGGCTTGAGCCTCCTCTTTGTCTTGCAGCTTTATATTCCTCAATTATATTCTGCCTTCTTCCTGTTATTAAAGCTTCTCCACAATTTACTATTATAATTGATTTTCCTTTAAGTGCCTGCTTTGCTGCAAAACTTGCAAGCCTTCCCAGCACAGCACCTGTTGCATCAATAACTAAAAGATTTTCTGAACTCATTTCAATACTTTAATGCCCTCTGCTTTTGCATTTTTCTTTATTTCTTCTAATATTGAAACATATTCTGATTTTGTTGCTTTTAATTTTTCTCTAGCTAATTCAGAAATTCCTAAAGCGCATATCCTTACTTTTTTTGTTATAGAGCCTTGAGAGAGGATTTTGCCCGGAATAACTACAGTATCTCCTGCAGTTGTATTTTTCTCTATAGTCGATAAATTGACAGAGGCGTAATGTCTTGTTGAACCTGAAATTTTCTGTGCTATAGCTTTCCATGCCGGATGCTTGCTGGCTGAAAGTATGGTTTCTGCTGTTTCAGGATTTGTTTTTTTTCTTGCTCTTAGTTTTATTTTATTCTTGCTAATCATTATTTTATGAGCCTAAAATAAGTATTTAAACTTAACTAGGAAGAAAGGTTTTAATACTAAAATACACACTAATATACATGGAAAAGATAAGAGTGAATATTACTGTAGACAAGGACAAGCTGGAAAAAGCAAAAACAAAATTAGAATTATTTGGGGGAAAGTTAAGCACATTATTTAATGCTTATTTAGCCGATTTTGTTGAATCTATTGACAAGAATTTTGCTGACAACCAAAAAAGAATCAATGAAAAAATCAAAGAAATCGAGATGCGAGTGAAGAAACTGGAAGGTGAATCAGAACGAAATAAAAAGTAATATGTCAAGAACCACAGTCTTTGTCTGGTGGTTCTTGAGCACATTCAGAATTCCATGAGTGATTTAAACCATTCGTCACAGATGAGTGGAATTCTGATGTTTAAATAGTAAATTCATTTTAATAGAATATCAAAAAGAGAAAGATGAAAAAAACAATTTTTGGGTTTTCTGTTGCATTATTGATTATTATTGGAATTGGGCTGGTTTCTGCTATTAATTGTGGCGTTTTTAATAGTAATCGGAAAGAATAAGATAGGCAGAATAATAAACTTTAGCCATAAAAAAATTATTAAAAAAAGAAGATAATCAGCATTCTTTGATTTCTTTTGATTCTGCTACACAATTATTTATTTTTAATATTATTAAATTTGGTTTATTTTCTGAATTGAAATAATATGTTTTCTTGCCATAATCTAAAAGCTTGCAATTTTGACATTCTCTACCACAATGCCAGTTAGAAGAAGAGTAGTTTGAGCTTAAGGCAAAGTCTAGCGATTCTATTGGCATCTCATCGCTACTTCTTTTTAGGGTAACTTCAGCATCTTTTGTTGAAAGATTATAGCAGGCATTATCAATTATTATAGGAGTGTTTAATTGTAAATTAAAGCAAGACATCTCTGGAGATAGTGAAGGTGATTTTACCAGCTTATTTACATACGAAGCAACAAGTATAACTGCTATTACGCTTAGGAATATAATTAAGAGTGTTGCTACTGTATCTGAAAGCCCTTTTTTATTTATTTTTTGCATGGTCTTGCTCCGATATCATCTAAGCGTATCTCAGACAATTTAATATTACTTTGCGAAATGCTCATGGCTTTTGCTTCTTTTATCAATGGAATCTGCAATAAAAATCTGCCCTCATAATTATAAACTTCTCCACCTTCCTCTGAGTCTGTGAAAATAAGATTTGGCTTGAATTCGCCTTGATTTGCTACTGAACCATCATTCAAAATTAAAGAGTAACTAAAAGAGCCTACTCCATTTGTCCCGGGACATCCTCTTTCTATAGTTCTTCTTAAAATATCTATGTGACTTGAACTATAATTCCCTTCAATTAAATAGAACTCTTTATTGCATTGTGGCTCTTCGATAGATTTGCCTGTTAATTTTGCATTTTGTTTTAGTTTTGATAATAATATATTTTCATTGAATAGGCCATACTGCTGGGAACTTAATGTTCTCATAATACCTGAATCTACTGACCTATAATAATCTGCTCTTGAACATCCTTCAAAACAGCCATTTTTCAGATTTCCAAATTTAGAACAATTATCCATACAATTAGGAGAATTTGATGGAAGTTCTGTTGGAACGTATTCTTCTGAGAAATCTGCAAATGAGTGGCCAAATTCGTGAGGCAATACACTTGTTGGATGCTCAATATTTATGCTAAGCACATTCATATAGGAAGAGCTTCGTATTTTTGGTGTTTTGTCTTTTAGAATGACTATAAAATCATTCGGGCACAAAGCAGCTTTTTTTATAATATCGCTTGAATAACATAAGAGCGCAATCCCATTATACAACTGGCATTCAGGCGCATAATTATCAATGTAATAAAAATTAAAGGCTTCTTTGTTTGTATCAAAAGGCACTATTTTTAAAAAAGAATCAACATATTTCTTAACACTTTGATTATCTCCAAAAAATACAAGGTTTATTTTTCCTTCGCCGTTATATTTTAGTGTTTTACATGAAATCGAAGAATTATCTGCTTCTGGCTGGAAATTAACTTTTTTTGTTATGTTTAAAGAAAAAAATACGACAATCAGCCCGAACAATATAATTACTATAACAAGCATAACCTTTTCTCTTTCCATTTTATTAGAAACTTACTATGGTTTAAATAGATTTTGAATAATATTCCTGCCGAATCAATTCTGAAATAGAAACTTCCTGCTTATCTGCTTGTTTCAAGCAATCAACCCAATTCCCTTAAGGTACTTTCTTGCACCTTGCTTAAAATCTTTTCCAAAAGAATTTTTGAATAAAGAAGAACTAGCTGCAATCTGGTCTTCTATTAATCTTTTTTGCTGTTCAAATAATTTTTTATTTTTGCTTAGCTGTTTTGCATAAATAACAACATAGTCTAAATCATCCAGTATTTTTTTCATTTTAACTCCTCTTTTATTATTGGTTCATATTCTTTAAACTTTTCTTTTTTAAGAATTTTTGAGAAAAAAGTCCTTAAATGAAGGGCATCAGCAATATCTTTTTTGCCAGCCAAAACAATTTCCTTAAATAAAATCTCAAATTCAATTGGGGGAATCTTAAATTCAAAATCTTTAATCTTTATTTTCTGCGGATGAGAGTACTCAAAATATTTTGCTTTTTTCTTTTCATTAAATGGGATAAATTCGATATTTGGAAACATCTCATCTGTTCTTGCAAATCTTATACTTTGCATATTTTTTATATATTCATAAGCAGCTTCAGCATCATCATTTTGATAGCACCAAAAACCATTTTTTTGCAAATCTTCAAAAAGAAGTGCAAATTTATCTTTTTTTATTATAGGAAAAATAATGTCTACATCTTCTGTGCCTCTTGTTCTTCCAGTAGAAATACTTACAAAACCACTTACAACTAAATAATCTGAATATCTTTTTAAAATATCTAAAAAGTCCCGGACAAATAAGTCTAAGCTGGTTAATTCACGGTTAATGGTTATTATATCTCCTTCTAGTTTATATCCTTCCATCAAAATAAAACAAAAAAGAAGTATAAATAATTACTTGTTCCCTGTATAAAATCCCTAAAAAATGCCAAAATGATGATATGCTCTTGCAGAGAATGAAATGCGAGGAGTAGGGATTGAACCTACGTAGGCACTAAGCCATGACGGCCTTAACGTCACCCATTTGACCACTCTGGCATCCCCGCATAAAAATTAGGAGAAAATGTAATTTTTAAAAGTATGTAAATATTTATATATAAAATATTTTGTCCTTTTTTATGAACTTACTTAAGCGCATATTTGGCAGAAAGGGGCAAATTTATACTCCTGCTTATAGATGGGAAGAGTATAAGGAAAGAGAAGGACAGGATTATCGCCTTCGCTTAGACCTTGCAAAGAGAAATCGAGGACCTCTCTTTACAGGAGGCAAACATTCAGAGTACTTACTTACACTTAGCCTTACTAAATCACCACTTCTTAATCAAACCAACATAGCCTTAGATGCTGAAGTTAGTTTGGTTTTTCTTGGACCCTCTTGAAGGATGGACAATAAATCAAGGTAGGTTTCATAATGGAACATTTGCAGGAGGTACTTCCAGTCCAGACACTTCTATAAAAACAATTTCCGAATGGCAAGAAGTGATATCAACAGAGTTTGATGATAAAATGGCAGGAAGTTATCTTGGAAAATTCTTTAGGGATTCTAATCTTCCTAATCATGCGAAAGAGGCTGTAGCAGAGTTAACTAGAGAATATTGATTGCAAAACCAATTTTATTTAAGCGCTTTTTCAACTTCAGCAAGGTTTTCTGACAAAGCTTCAACTGCTTTTGCAAGAATGTCTTTAGCAGGCAAATTGCCATATGACTCTATAACAAATATGAGCTCATTAGAATCTTCAACTGCTTCTTTATCAATTTTTAAAATCTCATCAACTTCAGCATCTTTTAAGTCACAAATCCATTTTGTTCCTTTTTTCTCAGATTTTATCAGTCCTTTTGAATTTTTTATAATATTATCAATTTGAGGGAAGGATTTTACTTCTAGAATAGGCCTGTAATAACACAAGCCAGGTATATATTTTGCATGGTCTATACCTTTACCAAGAGTAGCTGTTGCAACAAGCTCTAATTTACTATTGTCTCCAAGAATTGTTAGGGGAATCTTTCCATAAATTATTTCTCCATTTCCTTCTAAATCTTCTGAGTAAACTGTGCATGGGCCTTTTTTAGATAAGTTAAATTCAATTTTAGTTTTTTCAGACATTCCTTTTTCAGTCTTAAGCGGAATAAGGCCAAACCTGTGGGCCAAAACTTCATCATACAAAGCAGAGTCATTCTTGAATATTTCTACTTCGTCTATTGCAAGTATAGGAACTTCTGAAACGCTTCTTCTGATTGAATTTGCAAGTGATTCATTTGCATCAATTCTAAGTACTAACATATTTGGTGTGTTTTGAATAACTTCCATGTTGATTTTATGAAAATGAGTCTTTTAAATCTTTAGACTCTTCTTCCACGCTTGCCTCCCTTTTTCTTAGGCCCGCCTCTTGGGACTCTTGTTGTATCTAATATATTGATTACTTTAAAGTTTTCTTTTGCCAAGCTTTTAACTGCTGCGTGAGCACCCGGACCTAAGCCAGTGCTTCCTGTTTGAGCTCTCATTCTTATGTACAAGCTTGTTATACCTAAATCTTTTGCTCTTTCTGCAGATCTCTTAGCTACAAACATTGCAATAGTAGGATTTGACTTGAGCCTATCGTTTTTAGTCACCATCCCTCCTGTAACTCTGGAGAGGGTATTGCCTGCCAGGTCAGTTATATGAACCATTGTATTGTTGCCTGAACTATAAATATAAGCTATTCCTATTTTTTCTTCTTTTGCTTCTTTCTTCTTCTCTTTTTTGTCTTCAATTCCCTCGACTGCTTCTTTAATTTTCTTATTAAGAGTTATTTCTTTGGTTTTTATTTCTTGTTCTTCGCTCATTGTTAGTCTATACAGCCTCCTTAATAACTTCTGCAACTGGTTTTAGTATCTTTTCTCTCTTGAATATTAGACTTTCTTCTTTGACTTTCACAATATAACTTGGAGAATTAACAACTTTATTATCTATTAGAATCTTTTTGTGAATTACCATCTGTCTTGCGTGCTTTTGAGTTTGAGCAAGCCCCTTGCCAACAACTACAGAAGACAGCCTTCGTTTCAAAAGGTCTTCTACATTCAATGCAAGAACATCTGCAAGTGTATGTGTATTTAAGCCAATTATTTTTAGCTTGCCAAGAAGAACTTGCTGTTCATCAAAAGTAGCTTTTGCCAGAGCTTTTGCCCGGGTTCTAAAATATTTAATTTTTGCAAGGGTTTTCCATATTTCTCTTTTATTTTTTAAGCCATATTTTTTAACAAGCACATTTTCTTCTTTAATTCTTGACTTTTCAAAAGCTTTCCTAGGCTTTGTAAACTGCTTATGTTTTCTTATCATTTAGCTATCCTCTTAATGCCTACTGCATGATGCTTTGATCTGAAGTGAGACCTGGTTCTCTGACCTCTTACAGGCTGTCCGGTTGTATGCCTTATCCCTTTATAGGACTTTATTTTCTTTAATCTCTTTATATCAAATTCTTTTTTCATGTCCAAATCAACACCAAAATAATGGCCTGTATGCCCAGTTTCCAAATCCAAGCGCCTATTTTTTAAAAAATCAGGGATTTCCAGTTTCTTAAGAAATTCTTCTATTTTTGCTATGTCTGGCTTTGAAAGCTCTGAAATCTTTGTATTTCTTGGAATTTTTAACTTTAAACAAACTACATTTGAAATTGCCCAGGATATACCTTTTATTCTTGTCAAGCCAGCATAAACACTTCTTGAAGCAGGAATATCACAACCTAAAATTCTAACTAGAATCTCATTTTCTTCTTCAGCATTATGCCTTTTTTTCTCTTCTATTTTTTGTATATTTTCTGCCATATTAATTCACAAAGAGATTAAATCTTTGTCTTTCGAGCAACTCTTCCATTATCCTTTTTTCAATTGCTTTCTTTGGATCTGGAAGGCTTGTTACCCTTTCCTTGATGTCTGCAAAGGACTCAAAAGGCTTATTTTTACGAGCCTCTAAAATCTCTTTGGTGTGCTTTTTTCCAAAACCTGGCAGAAGTTCAATTTGGTGAAGGCGTGTATTAATTGGCTGAGCATTGTTAAAGAAATCGACATATTTCTTCTCCTGCTCCGCAACTACGCTTTCTACGAACTCCTGTAGCTGGATCTTTGCAGTCTCGGTAAGCTTCTCTCGAGGAACCCTACCTACTATATAATATATCTTATCTCTTTTATCCGGGCCTATATAAACCTTTTCTTTTGCTGTCAAAACAAC
>CAYIRC010000014.1:0-20601 GCA_964365855.1 Candidatus Woesearchaeota archaeon | reverse complement strand
TGCTTCCAGAAGAAGTTCCACAGGAAGATGTAAGAATTGATATTGAATTTCAAAAACTTTATGATATAATATATACACAGGAAAAAGAAATGAGCGGACAAAGAACAGAAAACCCTCCATGGGACAGGAAAGCCCAGCCAATGCAAAAAATAAAAGATATGGTCAATGGTGTGAAAATGTATTTCAAGGCAAGAGATATGCTGAATTCTGCCAAGATCTCTCCTAAGACAAGTGAGAAAGATGCAAGAGCCCTCATGAAATCCTTTTTCAGCATGATGATGAAATCTGAAAAAAACAGCAATCCAGAAATGGAAGATAAAATGAAAAGTGAAAATCCTAGTGAGGAAGAAGGAATTACAGGAAATGTTATTTTTGGTTAATACACGTTAAAATGTCAAACTTCCACTCGTTTTTAACAAGTATAGTGAAAGACATAAGTCTTTCCCTATTTAGTCAACGACAAACTGCAGAAATATTAATGCAGAAAACAAATTCCTGCTCTTTGTTTTGTTTTCTGTCTCTCAAAATCCACGAACAAACTCAAGGACTTTGAGATGTCCTTGACTACAATATTGTTCTCTTCTCTAATATGATTCCATATCAAAGCAGCCAGCAAAAGTGCTGTCAAGATGCAGTAAAGTTACTATTTTTGTTTGAGAATTTAATACCAAATTAAACAAAGTACCTGTAATAGACTTAGAATTAAGGAATAATGGTGGAGAAAATTATGTTATAACAGGTGTTAGTATTTCTTCTTGTAACACTTACTCTGGCAATAGAGCAATATCTACAGGAGATTTACAAATATTTGACTATCTTGTTCTATAACTGGTTCAAGGTATGCAGGAGATATAACAATAACTTACAGAAAAATAGGAAGCCCAATTGATTTAACTTCAACAGGGACAATTTCTTCACAGGTTCTTCAATAGCTTGCAAACCAAAGCAGAAGAAGGATTTTTCTTATTGCTATTATTGCCCTTTATAAAATGTGCAGTATTGATAAATCCCAAACCCATACTCGCAGAGCAGAGCTCCACGGTAATTTTTATTCTTGGACTTTTTTAAGAAATATTTTCTCTTCTTTTTGATTGAAAGTAATGACAAACTTATCAAAAAAACCCGCCCGCCCTAAGAGTACCGGAAATTCTTCATCTGTCAATATTATTTTTGCAGGTATTTGAAGAGTATATTGTTCATGGCTTTTGCCTAATTCTATGACTAAAGAAGTTTGAATAGCTGGAACAATTCCGCCTATTCCAGAGGCTTCTTCTTTTTCTCCGCTTAAGTCTAAACCCAATAATTCTGCTAAAGATTTTGGCAGGGCAGATATATCTGCGCCAGAATCAATTAGTGCAATAAAATCATATTTCCCATTTTTTCCTGATAGAGTTATGGGAATAGAAGGAGTTTTAACCTCTGTCCCATTTGGTCTTTTCACCTTTTTATATTTAAAAGTTAAGGTCATCTTAGAAAATCATTGTCTCTTTGTCCGGAACTCTTGCAAGCAGAAACTTCTTCCCAAAGCATAAGCTTTTTGCCTCTCTAGCTACATTTTTTAAGATTTTTCCATGAGCAATAATTTTTCCTTCACAAACTGCAATCCATTCTCCAATATATCTACTTACATCAGTTTCTATATAAAAATGATAATTTTTCTCTTGTATTGTTTGCACCATATTTATTCTTAAATATCTATATTTAAATAATTATCTAAATAATAAAAATCCCCGGCCTAACCAGAATGAATTAGTTAATTATTTGAGCAGAAGAAAGTGCTGATTTAGGAAGATTTTTACTTGCATTAAGAATTTCAATTCCAAGTGTTTTACCTTCGGCATCCAAATCAACATTAATGGATTCATTTAAAGATATGGTCTGTACTACTTCCCCAGCTGTTATTTCTTTAAAATAAATATATGCTGCATCTGCTTCTCTGTCAAATGTTATTTTCATTTCCATATTATAGTTATTACCTTTAAATAAGAATGGAAAATTTATATTAAATCTTTCTCTGCCAAATATATAATAAGAAGTTTATTTTCCGTGCATAAACTTGGCAACTTTATTAAATAGCTTATCAAGTTTTCTCATAGTAAGTATAGCTGGAAGAATACTTATAATAAAACCAACATAAAAAGAAACTCCACTATCCACTCCGAAATAAGATAATATAAAATACAAAATTGCGGTATATACTATGACTGGAATTACAAACTCAACAAAAAACCAGAATCCTTTATTTTGTTCTTCCCCATCGTGAATATATATGTGTTGTGCCATTATTATACAAATAATTTTGATATTTATAAATCTGTCTTTTAATTATTTGATTTATCGGCATATACTATCTCTCTTTTGTCAATTGAATATTTAAGATGCCCATTATTTTGCTATGAGAAATAAGTAATCTTTGAACCTGAAACCTCATCCCAAGGTTTAGTTCCATTAATTATTCATATACTTTATAAGCAAGTTTCTATAATCAAGAACTATTTTTTTGCTTTCACTATCTAATTTACTTAACAAAGGCACACTCATTAAACTCTTGAAACTTGCCTTTTTATCATTAAGATGTATAGCTGAAAAGTTATCTCCATCCATTTTAGTTGTATCATTAAGGTTTTTATATTGCTCAATACCAAGATATTTTTCAGTTAAAAGAATAATATAACAATCTCGGTAAGGATAATCTGCTTCTCTCTTATAATTGCCGTCGGCTCTAAATTTAACTTCAACAAAGTTTGCCTCTCCTTCTTTATCAATAATAATGAAATCAGGTGCTTTTCTTATGTGATTTTTAACATCTCCCTTAATCAGTCTCTCTTTCTTTGCTATTGTTGGGCAAGTATGTTCATAGCCATAAGGTATAACTTCAAAACCCAAATCTTCAAACATACATTTAACAATTGCCTCTGCAATTCTTCCCTTAATCATTTCTTCTTGCACCATAATACATAATAATAAATCTTCTTTATAAGTGTTCTCAAATTACTATTTCTTTTTCTTTGAATGTAACAAAAAATGACAATTAGGGCGTAATAATACACATTTTTTTATTTCTTTTTTTAATAATTCTAATTGTAGTCCTTCTTTTTGCTTTGTTAGATTTTATTATTAATATTTTCTAAAAAATTCTAAAAATTTTTCTCGAAGGATAAAACCGTTCGGTTTTAATCTATCCCCCCGCCCAGAGTTGAACTGGGGATCTTCCGGGTTCTATTAACCCAATCATCAGGCTTCTCACGCTTCATCCTTTTCCAAAATAGAATGTCCACGTTAGATAAATATCTACAGCCAGACGCTCTAACCACTGAGCTACGGGGGGATATATTTTCTAAAATCAGACTCTATTTAAAGGTTTTTGGTAAATCAAAAAAACAATGGGTAAAGCCCCTTGTTTTTAGGATGCTCAGAAATGAAAACAGTAAAATTTACTGCTACATCCTAAAGGATGTAGTTTTCATTTCTGACATCACAAATATGCACTCATGTATTAATAATCAGTGCTGCCAGTTTCAGCCATGAAGAAAGTCCTGTTCGAAAGGACTTGCTCTTTGCTTCCGTCTTTATCAAAAGTAGCCATTGCCACAGGCAATTCAAACTTCCCTATAACATTAATTGTCGAATAAATTATATATGAAAATAACCTTTCTTCACCAGCATTAAGATGACTTATATTCCAGAACAGCCTTCTTGTTTGCTCATCAACTTTATCAGGCATTCTTCCACCCTTGTCATACAGCTTAGTCATCCCTGGAAGCCGGTCAATAATTTGTATATTAGATAAATGCTTTCTTGCTTTAACATGAAGCCTGACTTTAAGCGCAAATTGCCCCCCCTTAGTTTTAACATATGAAACTCTCTTGTTTAATACTAAAACAGTTTGAGTATAGATTTTAACCACAACTGTTACAAGAATAACAAGAATAATTAATACAAAAGGAAATGTATAATTAGTGCTTGAAGTTATAGATAAAGATTCATGCGGACCGAGGGTTTCCCCCCATGAATATTTAACAAAAATATTATTTCTTTGAGTAGTTAATGGCTCGGATGTGAAAGTTGTAAAAAGCCGGGAAATTATATCTTTCTCAATTTCAATTTTGGCAGTTGCAGGAACATTTCCTTCATTAGTCTTTGTAACAATAATTTTTCTTGATATTATGCCTTTATTTTGTTTTACAACTGAGATGCCCTCTTTTTCAAGATATTTGAAATTGCCTTCAACCCGTGCTTTGGCATTCTCTAACTGAATATCAGCAGTTAGTGGATATTGTCCTGCAACAATTTTTGATATTCTGGCTTTGTCAATATTTAACGGAACTCTGATTGTTTCATACGGCTTCAAAGAAACAACATTTATCGCATCAAAAAATAAAGACTTAAAGTTGATTTTAACATCTTCAAGATTAGTATTCAGCTTGTTTGTAATTACTATGTTTAATTTGGCATCATCCGGGCTAAAATTATCAGCTCCTGCTTCAATCGCATCCCTTAGTTCAGCGATAGTCACCCCTAATTTATCTTTAAATATTTCAGATCCAGAACCTTTTATTTGATACTCAAAATAATATAATCCTCTATATTTTTGTATTTCTTTATTTGGATAAACTTTTATTTCAACTACTGATTTTCCCGAAGGCACTTCAAAAGTTCCTTTAGGGCTCATCGAAATTCCAAGAAGGGAATATATCTCAAAATTATCAGAAGGCCCTTTGTTAGTTATTGTAAACTCAAATACTGCAGGATTATTCAATTCAGATATTATCACACTGCCTTTATCGACTTTCTCTACCTCTAAATTTCCAGCCGCAGCCAATGGCAAAATTAGCATAACAAACATAAGTAATATCAGTCCCTTTTTCATGATTAAACAGACATTTTTTGAGTTATATAAATATTTGTATAATAGATTTATTCTCGTTTTCCAGTTAAATCCAAAAAAGCTTTGAGTTCTTCTTTCAATTTTTTTATATCCAAAATTACCTTCTCTTTTATGTCATTGACTCTGTTAGGAATAATATATTTATTATAGAAATCTCTTGAGAATCGCAGAAGAGGCGAAGCATCCCATTTACTCTCAGGATCTCTTATTACCGAGCCTTTAATTTCTAGAAGTATTTTTCCTTTATTCATCTTTTTGGTCTTGCCATCTATTTCAACCTCAACATCAACCAAATCTTTGATTTCCCACTTGGAAAAGATTTCAACTTTGAAATATTCCGAGAGCTCTTTTATTGCTCTCCACTCAATATCTATATCTTTGCTATTGCCAGAAAACTTTTCAGAGTATTTTTCTTCTGTAACGCCAAATCCTTCATCTTTAAACCAGCTGTGTGCATAAGAATAAAATCCTTTAAAATCAAGCAATCCAGACGATTCAACTTTCTCTTTTATAACTAAGTCTTTTTCAACCATCTTTTTAATTAAATAATCTTAGAAAAAGCTATATATAAAGATTACCCTCTTATGCATATCAGTTGCATTCTCTTTTAGTAGAATTTATAAATTAGCATTTTGTAATATTCTTATGAAAAGAGTGGTTACAAAACAATTTATTGTCTCATGTATTTTTATGATGTTGGTATTATCTCTAATTGTTTTTGTTGCTGCCCAAAATGAAAGTTCTCTCAATTCTATAGAACAGGCTTCTGATTCTGAAACATCTTCTTCAAACAATATTGGTAATGATTCAAAAGATAAAACAGAGTTTAATGTTGATCCCGGAATAACTCCAGATAGTCCGATTTATTTTATCAAAGACACTTATCAAAGGATTGCAGTTGGAAATAATCCTAAAAGGGCTCTTGATTATAGGGAACAAAAAATTGCTGAAGCAAAAGCAATGGTTGAAAAAGGAAATCCTGGAGCCGCTGAAAAATCTTTGGACAGAGCCCTGCAATACGGAGATATTGTTGAGAAAGAAGTTTCACCTGAAATCAAGGATAAAGTTAATGAAAGCATGGGCAAAGTTCAGGATGCAATTAATGATATGAAGAAAAATACCGGAGGCGAGCAATGGAAAGATGTTAATGCAGGTTTTGATAAGAATATAAAGCAAGGGAAAAACGTTGGAACTGCTGCAGAGTTATCTGCTAAAATTCAAGAGTTATGTGAGACTCTTGCAAAATTAGATCCTTTGCAGTATGCTGATTCTTGCAAACCTAAAGATAATTCTCCAAATTGGATGAAAGAACAAAATAAACAATTAACCAAAGAACAAGAACAACAAGCCCAAGTTTTCTTTGATAAACTAAGCACATGTTTTGAGAATCCAAAACAATGTGATTGCAAGGGAATGGGAGTTCAAAAATTTGAAGATTTTTGTGTGGAGCAAAGTGCACTGGCAGTAAAGTGCACGGATGGAGATAAAACTGCTTGCGAAAATATGAATAATGGGGCTCCAGAGGATTTATTGCCAGATTATTTAATTCCTGTAATGAAAAAAGTTGAGGCTAAATATTCTAATGCCCAGTTTGATAACTTTGCACCGGAAGAATGCGTAAAAGCTAATGCAAAAACACCGGAAGAATGCAACAAAATAATGTTCAAGCTTAATGCACCTCAAGAATGTTTAGATAGGGGATTAACCGGAGCATCAAGAGAAGATGAGATTAAATGCAGGAATATAATGTTTCAGGAAAATACTCCTAAAGAATGTACTGATGCTGGAATTACTTATCAGGATAAAGATGGTGCAAGGAAATGCACTAAAATAATGTTTCAGTCTAGAGCACCTCAAGAATGTTTAGATAGGGGATTAACCGGAGAAAGCAGAGACGATGAAAAAAAGTGCAGAGAATTAATGCAAAATCAAGGAGGAAACTATAAACAAGGAAACAATACATATGCACCACAGTTTAATAGAGATTGTAATTCTATACAAGACGTTAATGGGAAAATAAAGTGTTTTGAAGAATTTTACAATAATGCTCAAGTTCAAATTAAAGATGATTTTAGGCAGAGAGAGATGATAGACCAAAATACAGGAGAGAAAATAACTTCAGAAGAAGAAGCACAGAGAAAAGTATGCAGAAACAAAGGAATGGGAACAATATTAGAGCAGGAGAATGGAAAAAGAGTAGTGATTTGTGTTGATAAAAATCAGCCCGGAGCTCAGGGAGGGCAGCAATGTCAAAGCCAAGATCAAACAGAAAGATTAAAACAAGATTGCAAATCAAGAGGGCAAGATGCTCAAGTTGAGACTAGAGGAGGATGCCCGTGGGTTATATGTATCAATTGGCAAGGAAATCAGCAGCAAAATCAACAACCAGGTCAGTATATAGCCGGAGATAAATCAGGAACAAAATGCCCTGATAATATTTGTGATAATTATGAAAAAATGAATCCTTATGCGTGTCCTGAGGATTGTGGTGGAACAAGACAGCCAGGGAGCTATCAGCAACAACAACCTGGAGATTATCAACAGCCTCAAAATAGAATAGACCAGCCTCAACAAACAAATCAACAGAATTTTTGCTCAGGTCAAGCTCCAAGTTGTGCTCCAAGTGGTGCTCCTTATTGCCAAAATGGAAATTGGATTTGCCCTCAACCTCAGCAATCGCCTCAAGAACCCAATCAACAACAACCTGGAGATTATCAACAGCCTCAACAAACACCAACTCTGACACAGACTCCAGAACCAACACCTGCGTCAAGTCCTGCTCCAACGCCCTCACCTGAATCATCACCCGCTCCTTTAACTGGAGGAGTAATAACTGGTAGAGTTATAGCGAGTGAGTATGGGAATGAAAGTAGCAGAAGTGGAGATAGATTTTTAGACTATTGGTTTAATAGATAAAAAATAAAATAGGCGTAAAATAAGAAATATAGTTGGGTTAATCTTAAAAAAATAAATAAATTTGTGTAAATTCTATGCTCATACTATAGTCAAGGACATCTCAAAGTCCTTGAGTTTGTTCGTGGATTTTGAGAGACAAAAAACAAATTCCTGTCTCTTGTTTTGTTTTCTGTATTGATATTTCTGCAGTTTGTCGTTGACTAAATAGGGAAAGACTTATGTCTTTCACTGTAGTATAGACCGATATACCTTGCTTTGCTTACCAAACGTGGATGTGTAAGGATAAAAACAGAAGGGCGAGCTTCAAAATATTTTATTGTTGATAATAAGTAAAGTTCGTATTATTAATAATATAAAGATTTAAATATCTTCAAAAAGTATAATCAATTAATTAAAAAAGCAATTTCTGAAAAACCAGATGAAAAAATACGAAGAAAAATCTAAGGACGAATTTAGGAAAGAAGAACTAGAACCTGAAGAACCTGAAGAACCGGGGGATGACCCTATGAATGATGACGGTGATGGTGACGGGTTTTAATCAAAAATAAAATTTTTTATTTTTAATTTTATTATTTTTTATTTTTGATTGCAATAATGCTTAATATAATTCATCACGGCAATCTTGGCAGAGAAGCTTGTTGTCAACTTTTAATATTTCTGCAAAAGCTCCGCAGTTTTCACATAAGCCCTCTAAAGGATAAACTTCTTTCATATAACTAAGTTTCTTTTCTTCTTCTCTTATTCTAGCTAGTTCTCCTAATTCTGAGTAAAGTGAAGGCTCGACTCGAAGAATATCTTTTAGAGTAATTACTCCGATAATATTTCCTTTTGATAAAACAGGCAGCCTTCGAAAGTTTAAGATTTTCATTTTATCTAAGGCCTGGCTCATATCTGCAGAAGGCTTAATTACCGCAACTTTCTTTGTTGCTACATCAATTGCCCGTATTTCTTTTAAGTTAATATTAATTTTTTTAATTAAAGCCCATAAGATGTCTCTTGAAGTGAGAATGCCTAGAAGTCTGCTTTTTTCCACTATAAGCAGAGTATTAAGGCGCTCTTTAACGAGTTTTTTTGCACAATCTAACAAATTAGTGAGGGGGCCGACAGAGACAAAATTCCTTGTCATTATGTCACCGACAGCTAATCGCCTCATGATTTTGACTATATCTGAAAGGTTAAAAGCATTTATGTGCTCGAAGATGATATTAAGTCTATATTCAAATATACAAAAATTTAAAAAAATATAACTAATGAAGGTTATATGACTGAAAAACAACCGGTTTATATATTGCCTGAAAATGTTTCTAGAACTTTTGGGAGAGATGCCCAAAGAAACAATATTCTTGCAGCTAAAATAATTGCAGATATTGTTAAAACAACACTGGGCCCAAAAGGGATGGATAAAATGCTTGTTGATTCTACTGGAGAAATAACAGTTACAAATGATGGGGTTACAATTCTTGAAGAAATGGAAATTGACCATCCTGCTGCAAAGATGATAGTTGAAATTGCAAAAACACAGGAAAATGAAGTTGGTGATGGCACTACAACTGCTGCTTTGCTTGCTGGAAAGCTATTGGAAAACGCTGAAAAACTTCTAGACAAGAGAATACATCCTACTGTTATTGTTAAAGGGTATAGGCTAGCTGCAGAAAAAGCAATTGAAATTCTGAAAGAGATAGCTATTCCTTTAGAGAATAATAAAGACATTTTAAAACAAATTGCAATGACTGCAATGACTGGGAAAGGAGCTGAAGGCAATAAAGAAAAATTATCAGATTTAGTTGTTGAATCAATTAATCAGGTTGCTTTTGGAAAAGAGATAGACATTAATGATATAAAAATTGAAAAAATAAAAGGCGATAGTATTGTAGATAGTGAACTTGTGCAAGGAATTGTTCTTGATAAGGAAAAAGCGAATGCTGATATGTCTTCGAAGATTGAAAATGCGCGTATCTTGCTTGTTGATGCTGCTTTAGAATTAAGAAATCCTGAATCTGAAGCTAAAATATCTGTTTCGACACCTGAACAACTTGAGAGTTTTATAACTTCTGAAGAGCGTTATCTTAAAGAAATGACTGATAAGATAATTGCTTCTGGTGCAAATGTTGTATTTTGCCAAAAAGGCATTGACGATGTTGCGCAATACTACCTCGCTAAAGCAAAAATATTTGCATGCAGAAGAATTGCTAAATCTGATATGGAAAAACTTGCCAGAGCAACTTCCGGCAAGATAGTGTCTAATCTTCATGAAATATCCCAAGACCAATTCGGAAGTGCAAGAGTTGTTGAGGAAATTAAAAAGGGAGAGAATACTATGACTTATGTCCGAGGATGCAATAATCCTAGAGCTGTTACAATAATTGTGCGCGGTGGAACAAGCCATGTTATTGATGAAGTTGAAAGAGCAATTAAGGATGGGTTGGGAGATGTTGCTTCTGCTGTCAAAAGTGGCAAGGTTGTGCCGGGAGGAGGAGCAGTTGAAATAGAACTTTCTAAAAGATTAAGGTCTTTTGCTAGAACATTAGGCGGGAGAGAACAGCTGGCTATTGAAGAATTTGCAAACTCACTTGAATCAATTCCTGAAACTCTTGCTGAAAATGCTGGGCTTGATCCAATTGAAATACTAACTGAATTAAAGAAAAGACATGAAACAGGAAATGGAAGAGATGGGCTTAACTTGTTTACAAACAAGATTGAAAATACTTTTGCAGCAGGCATAATTGAGCCATTGAAAGTTAAAACTCAAGCTATTACTTCTGCTTCTGAAGTTTCTATGATGATTTTAAGGATTGATGATGTTCTTGTAAGCACTGGGAGCGGGAAAAAGTCTTCAATGCCGTCTAATCCTTATGAAGGTATGGATTAATTGTAATTTTAAAGTGGCAGGAAAAATATAAGTAGAAAACTTAATATTATTTTACAACTGGTGAGGACAGTTTGGTTGTCCTGAAAAGGATGCTGTTACAAAGCCTCTGTTGAGTGTTCAGCCATTAATGTAGTGCCCTGGACTATAACTCACTATATGACATCTGCACTTAGCAAGCAAATTAATAAAGCGAAGAAGATCACCTTTAAAACAGTTGATAGATTAAGCATGATTCAGCAAGTTTGAGGAACTTTTTCACCGAGTCCAGATGCCAGTTTTATATTCAAAAGAATGTGAAGTGAATGACAAAAAAAGAAAGATTGTAAAAATGAGTAAAAAGAGTAGAAAGGCTAAACGACCTGCTGTTAGAGCTAATAAAAAAGTAAATAAAAAAAGCAGAAGTGCAAGCAATAAAAGTAAACTTTCTAAAGTTAAAAAGCTTATCAAGCTTGCTTTAAGCAGAAAAAAGCGAAGATAATACTTTTTAATTATATTTTTCTAATATTTGTTTAAAAGGATTTAACCTTGTACTGTTTTTATTTGTTTAAATAAATTAATTTTGTAATTTAGAGAGTTATGCGCTAGCCGGGAATCGGACCCGGGCCATCTCGTTGGCAACGAGACGTACTGCCATTATACTACCAGCGCATAAATTTTGTTAAACCAGATGTATATTAAAAGTTATTGTTTTCAATAAACTTTTATACTGATTATAGATTGGTAAATTGTGGAAGATTATGCTGTCGGTGACAAAATTAAGGTTTGGGTAGATGAATGGCGCCATGGCTATGTGCATAGTTTTTTGAATGACGGAAGCCATAAATTGATGCTTATAAGAACAGATAAAAAAATAAATAATGAGCCAGATGCTTTTCTTGATGGTTATGGAATTGAAATTTATGAATGGCATAATAATCCTTTTCTCTTAAGGGAAAATGAACAAGAACCAGATTTAAATCCTCTTGAGATTTTAAGCGATGAATTTGAAGCCCTTGCTGACAAGTTTTCTAATTCAGCTAAAAGGAAGTTTTAAAAATAGTTTTTTATTGAGGATATAGTGAAAGACATAAGTCTTTCCCTTGATAGTCAAGGCGCAAACGGTAAAATTTTAGCATCCTTGACTATAGTATAGGCCTTGTAGTCTAGTGGTTAAAACGGCTCGTTTACACCGAGCAGTCGGCAGTTCGATTCTGCCCAGGGCCATAACTTATTCTAAAAGCAAGGTTTAAATATGCTAAAATTTATCATTGATTATGGATGAAAAGAAGCCTAAAAATCTAGGGGGGCAAGTAACTCCTTTAAGAAATTATGAGCCCAAGCTTCCAAATTCTGAACAGATAAGCAAACAAGCATCTGAACTTGATAAAATAAAAACCAAGCTTGATGCTTTCAAAAAGAATGTTACTAAAAAATATCAGTTTACACTTTCTTTGTCTATTCTTCCTGCAAACTCTTTCCCTTTATTTGAAGAAGATGAAGAGCTTCCTAAAGAAATAATTGATTCTAAACCATTACATTTGATGTTTATTATACCTGAAGAGGAATATAAGAATATACCAAAAATCAAGCCTGAAATAGTTAAGTTTGTAAAAGAAACAGGCGAAAACTTGTGGGTGCATATTAAAACGCCTGTTGATTTATGGAACTATGGCTTAGACAGCAAATTTGAATTTGTAGATGCAATATCTGCAAGCTATCCTTTATATGACAAGGGATTTTTAGGAGCATTAAGAGTTGCAAATATTCATAAATCTCTTGTAATGAGAAAATTTGAGAGATATGTTACAAGCTATGTAATTGGCGGAAGCCTTGTGAGAGGAACTGCAGGAAAAGACAGCGATGTTGATGTTTTTGTTGTAATTGATGATACTGATGTTAAAAGAATGCAAAGAATAGAGCTTCTTGAGAAGTTAAGAAGCATAATTGTGTTAGATTATGCCCGAGAGGCAACTGCCTTGTCTGCTGTAAAGAATATACTAAATATACAGGTTTATTTATTAACTGATTTCTGGCAATCAGTCAAAGATGCGCATCCGGTTATTTTTACGTTTATCAGAGATGGAATACCGCTTTATGATAGGGGAACATTTATTCCATGGAAGAGAATATTGCAAATGGGAAAAATAAAGCCAAGTACTGAAGCAATTGAGCTGTATATGAAGCAGGGAGAGCAGACTGAAGAGCTTGTTAAAAGAAGATTAATCGATGCGATGATAGATATTTATTATGGGGTTCTTACACCAACCCAAGCTTTAATGATGATGATTGGCGAGGCACCGCCAATACCTAAAGTGGCAGTTGCTGAAGTTAAAAAAGTTCTTGTTGAAAGAGAAAAAATAATGTCGCTTAAAGACTTGCAAACTTTAGACAAATGTGTCAGATTGTTTAAGGAGTATGAGTATGGAAAGTTAAAAGAAATTTCCGGAAAAGAAGTAGATGAATTGCTAAAAGAGTCTAATTCCTATAATAAGATGCTAAAACAGCTTAGCAAGAAAATTGAAAAAAAGGTGCAGGAAAAAACAGCAGAAGAAATTTATGAAAATATGTTCAAGCTTCTTAAGGGCATTTTTGGAAATAAGTCGCAAGAGAAGCTGATAAAAGATTTTGATGATAAGATGGTCAAAAAAGGAAAAATAGAATCAAGGTCACTTGAGATTCTTAAAAAGCTTGTCAAAGTTAAGAAAAAACTTAAAGATGAAAAATTTGCACAAAAAGAAGTTGAAAGCATAAAAAGAGATGCTATGGAATTGATAAGAAATTTAATTGAGTATGGGCAAAGAACTGACCTTATAAAAAAAGAAAAAGGAACAATGCAGATTATTTATAATGGAAACAGGAAGGCAGAACTTATTTTAATGGGAGAAGAAAATAATTTTATTATAGAGGAACAGTCTATCAGAAAGTTCTCGAACGGAAAACTTATAGAATCAAATAAAGCGGAATTTGATAAATCCTTTTCTGAAAACAAAGGAAAGTTAAGTATAAAAATTTCTGGAGAGATATTTGATACTCTAAAGAGAGAGCTTGGCGATTTTGAAATAATTTTTTAGATAAATTTATATACAAAAATTGATGATTAATAATATTGCTTTATAGGTAAAGAATGCAAAAAAGAGGATTAAGCAATGTTGTTACAACAGTTTTAATAATCATGCTTGCGCTGGGCGCTATTATTCTTCTTTGGGTTTTTGTAAAGCCTTTAATCATTGATAATAGCATAGACATAAGTGGACTTTTAACTGTCAGCATGGCTTTTGTACCTGATTCTGTAAGCATTATATCAAATGGCGATATTGCATTTTTGGTTAAGAGAAATGCTGGAGAGGGAAATGTTGTTGGATTAGCTATAATTCTTGAAGACTCTAAAAGTAATGTAAAAACTGTTTATAAAAGAAATTTAACTATTAATGAATATGAAAAAAGAAATGTAAATATACTTGGTTCTGAATATGATATTCAAAATATAACAAAAATTTCTTTTGCGCCTATTTTTTTAAATAGGAAAGGCAAGGAAGTAATAGGAAATATTATGGATGTATATCCTGTTTCACTATTCTCCTGCAATGAAGATAAAGATGGAGATAAATATGGAAGCAATAATATGATTTTAATAGCAAGCACAAATAAAACTTGCCCTAATGGGTATACAAACAGAAATTACCCTTTAGACTGTAATGATGTTAACAAGTATATTAATCCCAGAGCTTCAGAAATGCCATGGGACGGGGTTGACAATGATTGTGATGGTGCTGAAGAGATTGATTCATGCGGAAAAATACAAATGCCTGGTGTTTATCATCTTTCCCAAGATATTACTGACAATAAAGTTGTTAACACTGAAAACCTTGGGGGCTGTATCATAATTGCTTCAGATGATGTTGTGCTTGATTGCAAGAATCATGAAATCAAAAATATTCAGCAAGAAATAGCTGGAATTTATTCTGATAAAACAACAAATATCAGTGTGAAAAACTGCGAAATTACAATGAACAATATGTGGGGCACTGGAATAAAATTTGAAAATATAGCTCAAAGCAAGAATTCTTTAATAGAAAATAATATTTTAACTGAAAATTATGAAGCAATTGTGCTTAAAAACAGCGGAAATATAACAATTAAGGGCAATAAATTAAGCTTTAATAAAGGCTATGGGATTTATTCTGAAGCAGTATTTAATAATTTAATTGAGAATAATTCGATTTATAATAATTCGTGGGGCATTTCTCTTTTAGGCAGCAATGATAATAAAATTCAAAATAATAAAATATGCAAGAGCTATAGATTTGATTTTGTCTGCGACACAGGAGCAGGCACTACATTAGCTAATCCTTCTGATAAGAATTCTGGAACAGAAAATATGTTCAAATTTTTGATTAGATGCAATTTAAGATGGCCTGAAGAGAATAAAGATTATCATAATTGTACAGATGTACAGGCTCCTGTATGCGGTAATGGCATATGCGGGGCGGGAGAGAAAGAAATTTCCTGTCCAAGCGATTGCAAATTAAAGCAAGCATTAGTTCCGGGAGATGTTAATCTTGAATGCAAGGTAAATGTCCTTGACTTAATTATTATAAGAAATCAATTGAATAAAAGAGCTAGTGATAATCCTCAAAGCTTGTTATCAGATTTAGATTCAAGCGGAAGAATTGATATAAATGACCTTATTCCTGTACGAAGCCATTTAAATACAAATTGCTCTGCTGGAACTATATGCAGTGGATGCAAGCCTGGCGAAACTCCCCCTTGCAATCAATGCGACATAAGTATTGCTGCTGATTCATGTGCAGGTAAATGTTATTAGAACTCCAGTTAAATTTATAAACAAATTATATTTATATTAAGAATGCAAAAAAGAGGGTTGAGTGATGTTGTCACAACAGTGCTGATAATTTTATTGGCATTGGGGGCAGTTATTCTTCTTTGGGTTTTTGTAAAGCCTTTAATCACTGATAATGGTCTCGGGCTTGATACTACAATGCTGACATCAAGCTTTACGATTCCACAATCTTCTGTTAAGATTACAGCAGACCAGAATATTACTTTTGGAATAAAGAGAGAAGCTGGAGAGGGAAATGTTATTGGGTTTAATGTTATTCTTGAAAATTCAAATAAAGAATCGAAAACAATTCGCAAGGATTTAGCTATTAATGAATATGAACTAAGAATTATTGCTATTTATCATTATGAGCATAATTTAGGCGGAAGCATAACTAAAATTTCTATTGCCCCAATTTTTTTGAATAAAAATGGCAAGGAAGTAAAGGGCAATGAAGCTGCAAATTATGTTATGAATAATAATGAAAATATATTTATACAACCTTTAATTGGCGAGTGCGAAGCAACTGGCCCAGGAGATTGCACAGTTCCTGGCGTAAATGGGATATGCATTGCTGGAACTCAAACTTGTACAAGTGGACAATGGGGCAATTGCATAAGCAAACAAACAGCTGCGTCAAGTGAAGATTGCAATAATCAATTAGATGATGATTGTAATGGAGTTACCAACAATGGATGCGCATGCACAGGGACCCAACAACAACCGTGCGGGGATTTTGATTTAGGGGAATGCAAGAAAGGAACCCAAACTTGTGCAAGTGGACAATGGGGCAATTGCATTAGTGCTGTTGGGCCAACAGCAGAAGTTTGTGATGGATTAGATAATAACTGTGATGAAGTGATTGATGAAGGAATTGAGTGTGAATGTGCAGGAACACCGAGTAATAGTCTTAATTGCAATCAATATGATGGGCTTAAATCTGAAGGCAAGGACACACAATGCACGAATGCAGGGTGTAATGTTTATGAGATGTGGTGCAATGGTGCTGATGCTAATAGGAATACTATTTATCAACAATTATTAGACAGCAGTCATATCATGGATAGGATTAATACTACATCAACATGCTGTAATTATGAAGGCATTGCTATTGGAACATATTCCGTAGCGGATTTTGATGGAAATGATAATCCTATAACAAACTGGTTCCAGTGTTCAGATTGGTGTGAAAGAGCAGATGTCAACAAAGATGGTAGAGTAACAACCTCTGATATAACTGCACTAAGTTCAAGAGGATATGTTTCTGGCACTTCTGGGTGCGATGCTCTTGACAAGATTAATATTGATTGTTATGCTTCTTGTTCCTTGAAGACAAGCGAGGCGAGCTGCGCTAAATTAGAATGCATATGGCAGGCAAAAACAACGCCTACAAATTGGATTGATTCATTAAAAACTAATCTTGTCCTATATTATAATGGGGAAGTAACTCCTGAAGGGAATGCAAAAGATTACATGGCAAAACACGATGGAGTAAAAAATGGAGATGTTGCACAAGTTGATGCAGACAATGGCAGAACTGGAAAAGCGTTTTCATTTGATGGAAATGGTGATTATTTCTCTGCTGCTGACTCTGCTGATTTGGATTTATCAGGAGAATTCAGTTTATCTATCTGGATTAATAATAAGCAACCATATACTACTGAAACTTCTTATGGGCTGATAAACAAGTATGATGGCAATAATAATAAAAGAAGCTATAGGCTGATTCTTTATCATACTGGAAGCAAAATAAATCCTTCCTTTTCATATTCAAGTGATGGGACTTTTACTACAAAGGTTGACAAACTAAGCAATTATGATTTACCTATAAACTCTTGGCATCATATTGTATTTACTTTCAGCCTTTCAGGATGCAGGTTTTATATTGATAATGTTGCTTCAACTGCAAGCTGTTCAATAATTAATTCAGCTGTTTATAACAGCGACCTTCCACTTTTAATTGGAAGAGATGTGAATAATTTGTATTTAAAGGGCTCTCTTGATGAAGTAATGATATTTAACAAAGCACTGACACAGGCAGAAGTTACAGAGATTTATGACAATCAGAATAAATAACGAGTAAGGTTTAAAAACCTAATTTTCTAAAGGTTTAACATGAAAGGAATAGTTGTTCAATTTAGAAGAGGGAGGCATAGAATACATGAGAAACATTATATTCTAGACTTGGGCTTGACTAGCAGAGAAGAAGCAAAAAAGCTTGTTGGGAAAGAAGTTGAATGGAAATCAACCGGAGGGAAAATAATCAAGGGAAAAATAAGTGATGCTCACGGGAATAAAGGAATTGTCAGGGCGATATTTGAGAAAGGACTTCCTGGACAGGCAATAACAACTGAAATTGAGATTAAAGATCCTACAGAACATAAAGTGAGCAAGAAATAGATGACAACTGAATTAGCAACAAGGTATAGCATACAACAAATAAAATCAATGACTTGCAATGGCTGTCCTACTTATAGGGTATTAAGTGATCCTTCTGTTCCAATTGACGGTGCTGAAAGAATAGATAGACTAAACAGATGTGCACGTCCTTTATCATGTATTAGGGTGCAAGATGCAATAGATTATTATAGAAAAGGAGAGTGCGATTAAATGGGAACATTAAGAAAAGCAGGAGCATATTCGAGCAAGAAAGCAAGGCCGTATACTAGGAAATCCAGAAAGAAAAACAGAGCATATATTAAAACAGTCCCAGGAATGAAGATAGCTAAATTCAATATAGGAAATATTAAAGATTTTAACGCTGGAAAGCATCAATATAGAGTTAGGTTTATGGCTCAAGAGAGCGTGCAGGTAAGAGATAATTCTATTGAAGCATGCAGAATGCTTCTAACAAAAATTCTTGATTCTCAAGCACCTGGACAATACTATCTAATTGTAAAAGTTTACCCGCATCATATGCTAAGAGAAAACAAAACTGCTGCAGGAGCAGGAGCAGACAGGCTCTCAACAGGAATGGCTCACTCATTTGGAATTATTATAGGGCGAGCAGCTTTGCTTAATCCTGGCACAGATGTGTTTGTTGTTACATGCTTGAATGATAAAACAGCAAGAATAGCAAAAAATGCAATGGCTGCAATTAAATCAAAGATTCCATGCAAAGGGAAAATTGTCTTTGAAAAACTTTGGTAAATTTTATTAATAGCTTATATTTCAAAAAGATATGAAATACTTTTTTATTCTGGGAAGAAATCCAAGATTATCAATTGCAGAAATATTTTCTTATTTTGAAAAAGAAAAGCTTATTATTAAGTCATATTTTTCGCGATATAATATGCTATTAATTGAGAGCGATAATAAAATAAATACACAAAAGATTATTGATAAATTGGGCGGAAGCATTGCAGTTGGAAGAGTGCTTTTTTCAGGAGACATTAATAGCATAAAAGATATGATAGCCAAAGAGAATATTTATTTTGAAAATGAGAATAAATTTAATTATTCATTAATCAGCTTTGAGAATGAAGATTCTTCGGACAGTATTCTGTCGGCAATAAGAGACAATTTCAAGCGGGAGAGATTAAAAGCACAGTATAAAGGAGTAAGAGAAGCAATTAAGATGCAGTCAGATTCTGGCGAGGGTTATTTAATAGCCCCTAAAGATATCAATTATTTTTTAATCAAAGAAAAAGAGTATAATTTTGGAGTTGTTGATGGAACATACAATCCGCAGGAAAGTGAGAGACGAGATATGGGAAAACCTGCCAGAAGAGAGAGCCTTGCAATTTCTCCCAGATTGGCAAAAATTTTAATTAATTTAGCGCAGGTAAGAGAGGAAGAGACTTTGTTAGATCCGTTTTGTGGAATAGGCGTTATTTTGCAGGAAGCTTTGCTTCAGGATATTAATGTTGTTGGAGTTGATATTGACAAAGGGGCTATTATTAATACAAAGAAAAATCTTGGCTGGCTAAATAAAAACTATAAAATAAGGGCAAAAAGTGAAATAATAAATCAGGATTCCAAAAGAGTAAAGCTTGGAGGAGTTGATGGGATTGCAACAGAACCTTCTTTGGGAAATTTACTAAAAAAAGTGCCTGATGAACAAAGGGCTTATTTTATGCTGGCTAAATTCGAAAATCTTATAATTAGCGTATTAAATAACTTAAAAAAATATATAAAAAATAATGGAAAAATAGCTTTTAGCGCCCCATTGATTAAATTGGATAAATGGAAAAGAAGGTCATGCAATATAGACAGAATCTGCATGAATACAGGATTAAGATTATACAGAACTGACAAATTAAAGTTCCCTATAGAAGAATTCAGAGAAAAACAAGTTCTTGGAAGAGAATTTTATGTTTTAACGAAGGTTTAGAATTAAGCTGTAATCTTTAAATTCACATTTTGCTTTATTATCTTGAATTTGTTCTGCCAAATCAATTTTTCCCTACCTGCTGTCTTTTGATGCAAAAGTATATGGCTTTCCAAACCCCCTGTTTTAATTGGATTTACTGTCTGGCTAGAATAGTTTCTTCCACCTTCAGGGAAAATACATTGTTGTATTGTTAGGATCTGGGACCTGAAGAAAGATTTATAAAGATTATTATATTATTATAAAAAAGAGTATGGTAAAAAATAATAAAATAGTTTTTGTAAGTTTAATTTTAGTTTTTATAACTATCTTAATTATATCTTTTGTTCTTGCTGCACATGTTATTACAACTTCATCTGGAGGAAATTCTTATTCTGTAAATGAAGATGTTGGATTTATTTATAATATAACAATAAATAATACAGATACAACTGCTTCTGGAAATATAAGCCAAGTTAATATAACAATTCCAAACACATTTTCTTTTTTAGCAAATTCAAATGGAACTGATGCTGGAACTCATACTTTTACAAATACAAGCACGGTTTTTAGTTGGAATAATAGTGGGCTAGTTATGAATTTAACATGGAAATATTTTTGGTTTAATGTAACTGCATCTACCCCGGGAAATTATAATTTAACTATCACAACTACAAATGTAACCGGTTCTTTTTCATCAAATATCTCTGTAACAATTAATGATACAACTTCCCCCTCATCAATAAATTTTGTTTCTCCGAGTGAAAGCGATAAGATCGGAAGAGCACACGTCTGAACTC
>CAYIRC010000013.1:0-21749 GCA_964365855.1 Candidatus Woesearchaeota archaeon | reverse complement strand
ATGCCCTTGCAAGAAATTCCTGCGTTACATACCTTTCATCCAAATCACTACTCATGACATTGTAAAATCAAAAGAGTTTATAAGAATTATTATGACTTATTTATTTTCTGCAATATATTTAAATCTTTAACTAAATCACGCATTCAGTCATATGATAAATCCTTTCACTGATTAAGTTCAGGTTAAGCAGAATGTTTGCATCAGTTTCGTTCTTATTTTTTATTTCTTTTTTTATCTCATTCATCACATTCAAGCAGTTACCCTTCAAATCAGATACCTTATTTGAATCAAATGAGTAAAAAATAAGGTAATACAACTCAAAGAGTTTATTCACATCTTCATATATATCTAATACTACTTCGCTTATCTTGCCATTTTTTTCCGAGTTTAAAAGATAACTAAAGATATTATGGTAATAATCTGCAACCTGCTCAAGACTCCAAATCATAGTATAAACCAGAATTGTCTTTTCATAATCTTTGTATCCTTCTTTTCTTAGCAATCTTTGGCAGAAATTAGGCATTCTGTTATTTACTCTTGATAGCTGCCGCAGGCTTTCCAGCCTCTTAATCTCGTTTTGCTTTATCAATATGAGGCTTTGCTGCCCGCAATGCATTATATTCAAAAAAATCTTCCTCAAAATATTGTCAAATTCTTTTTCCATTCCTGTTGCAATATTTCTTATAATGCAATAGTCTTCTCCCTGGTCAACAATCTCAAAACCAAGCATTTCCTCTATCTCATACTGAATCTTATCAACAAGAGAAGGATTGTCAAATTCTATCTTTATTTCATCATAACCCATTCTGTATAACACCCCAAGATGCCTGTGGATATACTTGCTGTCACCATTCATTTTAAAGATAATTTTCTCTACTCCGCCAGAAGAGGATTTTCTGACAATTAAATCCTTTTCCTTAACTTCCACTTCAACTTCATCACCGCCTGAAATATTATTTTCCTTTACCCATCTAACAGGCAAAGTCATAGTCATTGCATTATGCCCCTGCTTTACAACTTTCCTTTTCATAGAAATGAGAAAATTTGAAGTTATATAAACTTTTACTTTTTTATATTATAATATGTTGTTTTATTCTGTTATATATAATATATTGAAAAGTTATATATAAACTTCTTATTACTCTGTTTAATGGATGAAAAGCTTTGCAGGTTTATAGAATACGAATGGAATCTTCAAAAGCAGGAGATACAGCGCATGAAAGCGTTTGTTGAAGAGTTAGAAGGAAAAATACTTGATACAAGAACATTGTTTTTTGATACCGCTGATTTGCCTAATGAAACTAAAGATGAAGTAAGAAAAAAAGAGAAAAGCGGAGATAATGAATTTAACTATAGAAGCTCAATTTCTCGGCTTGTAAGAAGTCTTGCAAATGCAAGCCAGGAAAAAAGAGCAGAAATAATAGAAGCAATAAAGAAAGGCATTGATTACAGGGCAACAGGAATATATGTTAACCATAGGCATTGTATTAGGCAAGCCAGTCCGCCTCTTCTTGCAGATGTCGCAATAAAACCCGAAGAGTATTTTTCAAAAATATGAAAAAGAATAATGATTATCAATATTTAGCGCGTAATATCGTGCCCTCAGACTTAGAAATCGTAAGTGGCAAAGGAGTAATAGTTTTTGACCAAAACAAAAATTCTTACTTAGACCTCTGTTCTCAAACATTAAACTTGAACCTTGGGCATCATCACCCTGTTGTTATGGAAGCAGTCCGCAGGCTAATCAATTACAATAATTTTGTTTATTACCAATCTTCAAGATGGAAAAATCATTCAATGGAAGAATTAGCTAAAAAGCTCGTTCAAATTTCTCCAGAGGAGCTTTCAAAAGTAAACTTAAAGCTGTGCAATGGCGGAGATGCAAATGAAGATGCTTTTAAAAGAGTTAGAAAATACCATAGAAATACAGGAAGAGATATGATTGTAGCGCAATACAGAAGCCATCACGGCGAATCTTGTGAAACTTTAAATGCTTCTGGTAAAAATTTTCATAAAAAAGATTACTTGGGAGGCTCAGCCAAATTTTTGCATATAAATCCTGTTTATCCTTACAGAAAACCTGAAAATATGGATGAAGAAGATTATATCTTTGAAAATATCTGCTCATTTGAATCTTTGGTAAAAAATAGAGGTGACATTGCAGGAATAATTATGGAATTAGTGCAGGTTAATGGAGGCGTAATTCTACAGCCAAAATCTTTTGTTAGGGGAATTGAAGAAATTTGCAGAAAAAATGATATCAAGCTCATTGTGGATGAGGTGCAAACAGCATTCGGGTGGTTTGGAAAAATGTTTGCATCAGAAGATTATGGAATAAGGCCAGATGTTATTACCCTCGGAAAAGCCCTCACAGCAGGATTCCCTGCACTGGCGGCAGCGCTTCATACAGAGGAATTGGATAATCTTGAATATGGAGAGAGTGAATACACAAATGGAGGCTCAACTCTTTGTTGTGAAATCGCATTAGCAAACATAAAATATCTTCAAAACTCTGGAATTCTTGAAACAATAGAAGAGAAGCATAATCATTTTGTAGAGAGACTGAAAAAAATGAAAGAAAAATACAGGCAAATAGGAGATGTAAGGGGATATGGCTTAATTTTAGGGATAGAGCTTGTAAAAAAAGACAAGACAGAAGATTTCAACGCCACAAACAAGGTTTATGAAGCAGCATTAAAAAACCGCCTAATACTAAGAAAAGCAGCATGCAATGGAAACGGAAGCAATGTGCTGATAATTAAACCGCCTATTATAATTAGTCACGATGAAATTGAACAGTCTATGGATATTTTAGATAAATCTTTAAAACAATGTTTGCAATGACAAACCTGGCAGTTTTGATAGAAACAATATCAAAAAAATTAGGAAAAGATTTTGTTTTTACAGGCAAAACCCTTGAAGGTGCGCTTAATGACAACTATCTTCTGGAAGATAAAAAAAGTAAATATGTTTTAAGAATTCCAAAGGAAAATCTCTCACAGCTGCATTTGATTAAGGAAGAATATAGGGGAATAGGATATGTAACAGAAGGTTCTGAATACAAGTTTAGAAATCTAAGAGAACAATTTGCTTTTATGGAAAAATGTAAACAGCTTGGAATTCCTATTAATGAAGCAATAGACTTTGGAGAGAACTACATGCTTTTAAAATTCATAGAAGGAATTACTCTTGAAAAATTTCTCAATCAGACAAACAATCCTGTCATAATAAATGATTATTTTTCAACAGTTATCAATGCTCATTTTAAAGGGGTTGTTATAGGCGACAGATGGGGGCATAATACAATAGTTACACCTCAGCAAGATCTTGTTCATATTGATTTTGATATAGAACTAACTGCTGAAGACGCCAGGGAATTTGAAGTGGCGCAGTTAATTTATTTTTGCATACTGCAGTCCAGAAACAAAGAAAAGGCAACTTCGCTGGCGCTGGATTTTGCCAATAGAGAAGAGCTCAAATTTTATGACAAAAGCAGAATTGCAGAGTTTTTAACAGGACATTGCAGATGTTTTACAAACAGCAGGGAATATGGTGGCATTGAAACAAAAATAGAGCAAATTGTTAGTCAATTAAGAACAATAAGCAAATCTACTTCTTCAGCTACTGAAAAAGAAAAAACAATGATTTTTATACTTAAAAATAAAAGATACAGGATTCCTTTGGATTCAGAAGTTGCCAAACCAGATCATTACACCCAGTTCTTAGCTGAATACATTATGCCAAAACTCGGAGGAAGTGCTTTGGATATTGGAACAGGAAGTGGGGTTCATGCAGTTATAATGGTTGATTTTTATAAATTCAATCATGTTGATGGAATTGATATAAACCAGTCTGCAGTAGAATTAGCAAAACAAACAGTTGCATCAAAGGGGCTCGAACATGCAATTAAAATATTTCAAGGGGAATTTCCAGAAGATTTTAAGTTAAATCATCAATATGATTTGATAATCAGCTGCCCGCCGCAAATACCAACGCCCCTCGAAGTTCCTCAGGAAAAGAATTGCTTTTATTTTACTAATGAGGGAGGGTATAACGGAAGACAAGCTGTTGATAAAATAATAAAAAATGTTTTTCCTTGCATAAAAAAAAGAGGGCATTTTCAGGTTCTGCATGCAGACTTTATAGGAGTTGAACAAACCTGCAATCTTTTAAGAGACTCAGGGCTATCCCCAACCATCACTGCAACAAGAAAGGCAAGACCCGGAAAATTAACTACATCCAGGATAGATTATATTGAATCATTAGGATATAAGTTTCAAAAAGATTGTAATGGTCCTTATTTTGATTTAGTAATCATCACCGGTGAAAAAAATGGCTAAAGAAAATTTGGACAATCTCGTAAATCGTGTCTGGAAGATAATTGTCAGAAAAGTTGAAAATAGGCCAAGACACTACGAGGCAGATATAAGACTTGATTATACAGGTAGAGATGATATTTTTGAACAACTAAGCATTGATTATAGTTATTCTAGTAGTCTTGGATGTGTTGTTCATATGACTAATGTAGTATCCAAAAAACTTATATTAAAAGCCAAAAAAAGAAAAAGTATTGATTTAGAACCTGAAATTAATTTTAGTATTTCTTATATTAAAGAAGGCCCTTCAATTTATGAGAGGGTAGGAGGAAAGCCTTCAATTTATGGTAAAGAAAAAAAAGTTTCTGTTGGTGCATCTGCATCTGAATTAAACAGGCAGATATTTGAACAATTATTAAAGCCCTATGAGAATATCTTAAAAACTCTTCCTGAAAAAAGTGATATTTTTTTGGGATATAAAAATCCAATATCTTCATTTAGAGAAGAGCTTCTGCAAAGAGAAATTAACAAATAAAATCAAATGAACACAATAAAAAGATGGAAAATTAGAAGATATTCAAAAAAAACATGGGTTCACAACGAACAGGCAACATTGGAAGAAATTTTAAACCTTGAGAAAGAAACAGCCATACTGCTTTCTCATACCTCCAAAAAAATAGCAGGAAAAATATCAGAAGAAAGAGAAAAGACAAGTTATTATCCAGGGTTTGAAACGCCTTATCGTGGAGGTCTTGCAGATGGTTCACTCCCTGACTACTATCCTGCCGAAGAGCCAACAGATTCTCTAGCAATAGGCAGACAATATAAAAACCCTAATTTCTATATGTTGCGTAAAAGACTAAGATTGCTGGGAAAATGGAGAAATATACTAATTTCACAATCTCAATCACTATAGTTAAAATATTATTTTTGTAATTATTAATTTGTGTTATCCACTAGCATATATCTCTGGTTTATATACATTCCACAAGAAGAAAATATATAAATTGACAAATTCGCATAAATCAATGGAAGATAGGATGTTTAAAGTTTATGTAACAAGAGATTTCAGGCAGATGAGCGAAGTGGCAGGAAACATTGTTGCAGGAAAAATAGCTGATTTTGTACCGACAAAAGACAAGCCCTGCCCGAAGCTCTAAGCATTCTGTGCGTTTAAGGGGACACTAATTTGCTTATTGCAGTGATATACTTACAAATCATTGGGCTTAAGAAGTTTAAAAATCTTGTCATCAGCATCGGGAACTTACCTTTAGGGCGATTTTTAAGAGGTTTAGTATTCTGCTTTCTTTTGCAATCTTCCTGTTCATATTATTCAAGGTTTCCTGCAAACTTGCAAGCAAGCTATAATCTCTTAATTTCTCCCTGCATAATTTAGAAATAGTTATTCCTTCCTGAGATGCTCTCCTCTTTAAATCCTGCAAAATGCTAGTTTCAATATAAAAGTGAATCTGGGAGTTTTTATTCATATTTCTCCTTCCTTCTTTTTGTTTTGAATAAAAGTCAAAACCTCGCTTAGTTTAATAAGGATTATTTCTGGGTCTACTTTATCATACATTATTTCTTTTTCAGGCTCCATGTTTTTCTTAGCTGATTTTTATTTAAATATTGTAAAGTGTAAAAAAAGTACTTTTTTTATTCACTTTATTTTTCACTCGGTAATTTATAAAGGCATATTTTGCTTAAATATTCCCGAGTGAGAAAAATATTAAGAAAAATATTAACAAAAAACTAACTTGGGGGTTTAAATACCCTTATTTTTGATCCATTTTAGTGAATTTCTTTGGCAAAGATAGACAAAAGTAATTCTGTAACTACTTTAAAATAACATCAATAAGAAAGATTTAAATAGTAGTATTTTCTCGTGAAAAGTAGGATAAATAATCATTAAAGAAAGATGAAACAAAAGATAAGCATAACAATAGACGAAGAAAAGATAAAAGAAATAGAAAGACTTTTGGAAGAAGGTCTTTTTAGAAGCAAGTCTCATATTCTAGAATATAGCTTAAATAAATTTTTGAAGGAGGAATTGCAAAATGGCAAATGATAGATTAGCTTATGATGATTTGAAGCTCGGAGAAAAAGCAAAAGAAGCTTTTTTAGCTGGTCAAAGTCCGCAATATATTAAGGACAATTGTGCAGTTTATCTTAATACTCATAATCATTTTGCAGGATTAAATGTAACGGATTTGGCTGTTGCAGGAATTCTTGCAGGAATGAATATTCTTTTAGTGGGAAATACTGGTTGTGGTAAATCTCAACTAGCAAGGGATGTTCATAATTATTATTTTAATGGAAGTGTAAGAGAAGGAGGACATGCAATAACAATAGAAGGGCATCCAGAACTTGATATTTATCGAGATGACTTGACTGATGTTGATAGGGAAAAAGTTCAAAGAGTTTTGAATGGTGCTCATAAAGCATTATTTTGGGACTTAGAAGAATTTAACAGATGTCCACCAATCGCACAAAATCAGTTTTTTGCTATTGGGAATGGAAGATTAATCCATAGAGGACAATCAATACCAATTGGAGATAAAGGTTATGTTTCTTCAATAGCTACTGCAAATTATGGTAATGGAGAGTTTAAAGGAACTTTTGATGTTGATAAAGCACTTGAAAATAGATTTGGTTTGGTTTTAGATTTAGACTATGAACAATTTCAACCAACAAAAGAAGACAGAATACTTATAGCAAAATTAAGAGAAGCTCATCCCGGAATAAAAGAAGCACTGAGAAGAGATTTAACTGATAGAATTATTCAGGCAAGCAGAGAAATTTCTCAGGCAACTTTAACACCCGGATTAGAGTCAACAGCAGTAGTAGACTTCCTTAAATTTGGATTAGAAAATTGCCAGGGAAGAGATGAACAATCTCCTCGTCCTAAAGGAAAAAATTGGCCTTATTTATGCCAAGATTGCTCAAGAAATACTGATGGAGACAATATTTGTTCATTAGTTACTACACCTGTTCAGAGAACACTTCAATCAATGACAAGATATGCTTCTGCATTGCACTATCTTATAAAATTGAAAAATCCTGAAAAAGAAATAAATCCTATAGAATTAATGTTTAAAGCATTTGAATTAACTTCTGCATATCAGAATATTTTAAATCCCGCTAAATTAAAAGCAGATTTTGGCGATGAAGCTCCAAAAATGATGGCTCTTGTTGCAGAAAAATTAAAACAAGATTTTAGGGTAAATCAAGATTTTATTTTAAGTTCATTAGATGAAGCAAGAAAAGGAAATCATGCTATTGATTATTTTGAAGCAGATGGACAAAGGGGATTAGGATACGACCAGCTTAATGATAAAGCAAGAGCAAAGGTTACACCTTTAGAACCATTTAATGATAATCGTCCAATTGGATTGGGGTGGGTAAAAGATGCAGTAGATGCTGAAATAAAACTTGCTCAACTTAAAAAAAAGCAAGAAGGAGAATAAAATGGCTATCCAGATTATAGGCGACAGGAGAGATTGGAATAAAATTAATTCTAATTTAGTTGACAGGCTTAATAAGGAAGCTGAAACAGAAAAAGAAGAAAAACCAAAAAAAAAGAAAGCGAAATCTCTTGAAACTCCGCAAACAGAAAATTTTACTCCTTTAATAGTTGAAACAAATATTGACCCTTCAGAATATGTAAGAATAGGAATTAATGGGCTAAAAGGAAATCCTGTTTTAATTTCTAAATTTGAAATACCTAGTGCAAACAACAAAAATTATAATGAAACCCATGAATTCGTTTTGAGTAAGGGATTATATATTCCAACTCCTGCAATTTTTATGACTTATTTTAAAAATGTTATGGATGCTCATGATAGAAAAGCAAAATTATTTGATGGAAATGGACAGGAAATCAAAGCAAAAGAATTAAAAGATATTTATCAACATTTAACTAAAGATCATATTGATGTTTATAGTGGAGGAAATGTTGGTGCTTGGACTTGGTTGAATGCAAGATTTGTTAAAGGAACAGGATTTAAAAGTTTAGATTTAGAAACAATAATCGGAATTGACAAAAAAGGAAATTTCCAAACAGAAGAGGAACCATTATTACCTTGTCATAACCAAGATTCTTATGTTGATTTACAATTTAATAATCAAGGATTAGCAACAAATCAATCAGGAGACCAAAATTATAAACCGGGTGAAAATATTTATTTTTGGACACCAAGAAAAGATTGTGTTGCGGGGTTCGGTGCTGACGCTGTCAGGGCTGGCCTCAGCTGCTGGGATCCTGACTACTCGGATGCTTCGCTCGGGGTATTCGCGTGCGCCGAAGGCGCTGTCACAAAAAAATCTGGAGGTAAAAAATGAGCATACAAATGATTGGAGATAGAGGAGATTGGAAGAAAATCCCGCAAGATTCTGATTTAATTGATAAGTTAAATAGAGAAGCAGACAAACAACCTAAAAGTCCAATCCCTACTACTCAACCTGCACCACAAGCTCATCCGTCTGCTCCTGCAAATGTTAGTTCTGCACAAGACTATTGGAGCATTCTAGTAAATTATAAAAATAGAATTTGCACTATTGATTTAGCAAAATCTCTTTTAGATAATGGAAGTGCAAAAACCCAAGTTGATTGGGCAGAATATAGAAAACTTGCAGAACCAAAAGGAGAATTCTATACTGGAGATATGCCTCTTTATTTTTCAGTTTTATTGGCATTTTCAAAAGCAAATGGAAAAGATGCGGAAGAAGCAAAGGAATTTTTAAAATCTCAAATGAGAACAAGATGGCTAATTACTTTAACAAGAATAAAATATAATCTTAAAGGAAGTGACGAAGTAATTCATAATTTCGGAACAAATCAGGAATATAACGTCCAAACAAAATTTGTTGGAAGGGAGGAATGGATTAAAAATAGCAAAGATACTAGTTATCTTGAAGCACTTTTAGGAACAAAAGATATTCCACAAATAAATTCTGTTTTCCAAGCAATAAATGGAACAGATGCTTATATTTATAGAGTAAGTTCTAAACCAAAGAAAACCGATGAATATGTTGCGAGGTTCGATGCTAACACTGGCGGGGCTAACCTCAGCTGCGGCAGGGGTCCTGACTACTCGTATGCTTCGCTCGGGGTACGTATTGCGAGCGTAGCGAGCAGGAGTGCAAAATAAAATGGCAACAAAACAAGAAATTAAGAGTGTTGTTGAAGGAGAAAGCACAAAAGGCGGATTTGATTTTAGAGATATTTCTGTAGAAGAATTAAGAAGACAAGAAAGAGAACCACATTTTCAAATGAAAACTAGTTTAGAGAATAGAAAAACTGAAATAAAATACGATGCTTCTTATGAAGATAAAAATCCTGAACAAACTGCAATAGTTATAAGAGATGGAATAAGACATGAAATAGACCATCATGGATACAGAGGCTATTATGGTTGTCCAAGAAATTTAGATAATCATGTTGATTTAATTTATGAACCTATTATGGATATTCTTCATCCAAATGGATTTAGTCCAGAAGATGCACATTATGTTTCAAATTGTTTAGAAGATACTATTTTGCATGATGATTTGCATAATGGATTTTCATTAGATGGAATATCTAAATTTTTTCAAGATGTTGGAGATGGTGTAAAAAAATTTACTCCTTTTTATGAAGCTCATGTAAGATTAAATATGACCTTATGGGGAAATAAAAATCAAAAAAAAGAAATGCAGAGATACTTTACACATGATAAAAAAGAAAGGAAAAAAGTTTTAGAAGCAATGAAAGAATTTTTAGAAGAAAGTGGAATTAATGATTTTAAACAAGATTTATCTGGAGAGCAAATAAGAGACAAAGGAAAAATAAGAGATTTCCTTTTAGATGAAAAAAATTGGGCAAAGATAGCAAAGGCATACGCAGAAAATATGTCTAAACTTATGCAACCAAGTTATGCTCAAAGCTTAATGAATCATAGTGGTGCTGGTACAAAAGGAAGAGAAGCAGAAGAATCATCTGGAGAAGGAAATGAATTTGATAGGCAAATGAAATCTAGAGAATTTAAAAGAGCAAGAGTTCAAAGAGCTTATGGTTTAGGAGAAACTGCACCTTCTTGGATTAGTCAATTTGATGCAATGGACTTGCTTTATGAAAGCTTGGCAAAAAAACTTACAATAAAAGCTGAAACCTTTACAAAACAAGCGTCAATGCCTATTTTTTGGTATGGCTCAAGAGAATTTGACCCTGAAACAGATGATTTTAAACATATAATCTTGGGGGCAAAGGATTCAGGAGAATTAGATATAAGAAAAAAGAGATGGCATGAAAACATGCCCTTAGAAGTTAAAGTAAGCCAGAGAGGATTTCCAAGAGCAAGATTTGGATTAATTGATTGTTCTGGAACAATGGCTTATAGTCCATCTGGTTCAGAAGATGCAGGTTCTAAATCTATAATCTCTTGGGGAGATAATAGCAGATATCATTATGCTCTTTTGTCATGGTATGGATTTTTAGAATATTTAAGGCAAAATCATTTATTAACCCAAAATGCAGTAGACTTAGTAGGGTTTAGTGATTCAACAGTTGTTGGCAAAGGTCTTCTTGATGCAAAAAAAGTTGCTCTTTCACCACAATTTGGAAATACCAATTTAGATTTAGACAAGGTTAGTGAATTTTTTGAAGGAAGAGGAAACTTAGTTTTCTCAATTTCTGATGGAGAAGTACATAATTGGGATAGTATTAGAAACGAATTTCTTGAACAAGCAGGAAAACATTATTATTTTCATCTTCAAATTGGAAACCAAACTCAAATGTTTAGAGATTTGAGAAAAGCAGGATTTTATGCAGACCAAGTTAGAGGAAATCAAGATTTAGCTAATAAAACAATTGATTTAACTGATAGGATTTTAAGAGGAGGTAAAAAATGAGCATACAAATGATTGGAGATAGAGGAGATTGGAAGAAAATCCCGCAAGATTCTGATTTAATTGATAAGTTAAATAGAGAAGCAGACAAACAACCTAAAAGTCCAATCCCTACTACTCAACCTGCACCACAAGCTCATCCGTCTGCTCCAAATTTAAATGGATATATTTATGTGCCTTCTATACATCTTTATGTTGCTAAAGAAAGAGAGCTAAATGGATTAAATTGGAACCGAGCTGTTGATAAAATATACGACCAAGGAATAAATATTGCAGGAACAAGAGCGGAGATGCCTACTCCTTTTGAGTTTATGAGTTATGTAAAATATCTGCTTTTAGGAAATATCCCGAATCTTCCAGAAGCAGAAAGGCAAGGTATCGTTGATGATATTCTTAAAGTAGGGAATTATAGAGGAAACTGGCTGAATGCAAGGTTTGTTAAGCTTAAAAGAGGATTTAAAGATTTTGGAGTAGAGAAGGTTGCATTTAACTCTTCTGGAAAAAGAGATATAAAAACAGAGCCCCTTGAACAATGCTTATGGCAAGATTGCTGGGCCTATTTAAGTTCTATTAATAAACAAGGACTATTGACAAAGCAATATGCAAGCCAAAGTTATGAACAAGAAAAGAGTGCTTATTTTTGGTATCCAAGAGAAAATTGTGTTGCGGGGTTCGTTGCTAGCGCTGGCTGGGCTGACCTCAGCTGCAGCTGGGATCCTGGCAGCTCGGTTGCTTCGCTTGGGGTACGTTTCGTCGTTCGCCCGAAGGGCGTTTCGCAAAAAATTAAGTAAGAATTAATTTCTACAAACATTTTAAAATAACCTTATTTTTCAATTTCTGCCCTAGAAATTGCTATTTGCCAAATTGGTTTCAAAGAAGCGGTAACTGGAGCTACATGCGGGTTCATTATGCTTAAAACATAATAGTTAAGTATAAAATTCAGCAAAGATAGTTAGTAATAATGATGATTTTCTTCCTTGGAAGAATTTTTGAATGAATACTAAACTTGCAGTGTCAAAAACCTTTTGAGACAATTGGTTTTTGAGTAAATTAATGATAATCGCTAGCGTGTTGCGAGGTTCGATGCTAACACTGACAGGGCTGACCTCAGCTGCAACAGGGATCCTGACAACTCGGATGCTTCGCTCGGAATAGCTCAAGGAATAGCACTAGGGCATTACGCTATTAAGAGGTGTTTCAAAATAATGAAAACATACAAACATCTCTACGAAAAGATTTATGATTATTCTAATTTAATTCTAGCCTTTAAGAAAGCACGAAAGGGAAAGACAAAGAAGTTTTATGTTATTGAATTTCAAAAAGATTTTATAAACAATATAACCGGATTACAAGCAGAGTTAATTAGTGAAACTTACTACCCCCAGCCATTAAAAACTTTCATCTTGCGAGACCCAAAAACGAGAAAAATTTCAAAGTCTGCTTTTAGGGATAGAATTGTTCATCATGCTCTTGTTAATGTTATAGGGCCAATTTTTGACAAGACCTTTATCTATGATTCTTGTGCAAATAGAATAGGAAAAGGCAATTTATTTGGTTTGAAAAGGTTTGACAAATTCAAAAGAAAGATTACTAATAACTTAAAATTAGAAGCTTTCTGCCTCAAAGCAGATATTAAGCATTATTTTCAGGAAGTTAATCATGAGATTTTGCTAAGAATAATCAAACGAAAAATAAATGATGAAAATGTCATAAGGTTAATTACAAAGATTTTAATTAATGGTCAAAAGTCTAATGAAGAAGGAATGCCTCTTGGAAACCTCACAGCCAGTTTTTCGCCAATGTTTATTTAAATGAGTTAGATTATTTTGTTAAACATAAATTAAGAGCAAGGTATTATATTCGATATGTTGATGATTTTGTAATTTTGTATGAAGACAAAGGGCAACTTGATAGATGGAAAGTTGAAATTGATAGATTTTTATCTGAAGAGTTAAAGTTACAATTACATCCTGAAAAATCTAAAGTTATTTCTTTATCAAAAGGGATAGATTTTGTTGGATTTAGAAACTTTTGGCGTCATAAATTATTAAGAAAGAGAAATGTAAAGAATATTCTAATTAAGATTAAAAAATATAAAAATTGCGAGTTAAGTAAAGTAAAAATGCTTGAGATTTTTAATGGCTGGAATGCTTATGCAAAATGGGCTAATTCTTACAAGTTAAGGAAGGATGTTGTTAAGAAGATTTATGCTCCTAACATTCTTTAAGGTGCTAATTATTAATCTGCCACCATTCTCGCCAGTGGCAAATACTCTATATTTGGGAGTGGCTGGTTTCGATTTTAAGGTAATTTTAACGTCGGAAACTAAGATTGCCACCAGTGTTTTTTCAGTGGCAAATTTGGCTATTTTTCAGAATTCTTGAATATTTTTTCTATTATTGATTTAATGTTTCTTTTTGTAGAAACTTTCTCGAATTTTGCATATTCTTTCTCTAAATTCCTGTTTGTAACAAAGAAAAACCAGTTTTTTCCAAACCTTTTATTGCATAACTCCACTTTATTCTTTATCTTACTCTTATCTTTTAAAATGCTTCCTGTTTCAACCTCAATTGCATACTTTATCTTATTGCAAGTAAAAACAATATCGGGCATTGTTGTCCTGTAAGTCTCAATCTCTTTTGTAAATTTCTTTAAATAATCAACAATTTCTTTAACAAGAACTATATGCTTAGGAGACTCAGATTTATCATCAAAAACCATATAATCTCTCTCTTTTTCATCCAAACTCTTCTCCCTAACGCTTATGAATCCTTCTGAATTTAGAAAAGCCAAGTCGGCCTTATCACAATCTTTTTCTAGATATGCTTTTTGCCCAGGGACTATTCCCGATTCGGTTTTTTCAACTTTTCTAATTGGATATTTTTCCAGCAATAGTTTGGTTTGAATCTTCTCAAATTCTATTCTATCTGACTCTTCTTTTTTCGCTTTTTCTCTTGTTATTCTATTTTCTTTCAATTTCTCCTTTTCAAACAGCTTCTGCTGTTCTTCCCATTTTTTAAATTCTCGTTTTGCTCTTCTTCTATTAATAATTTTCCTGATTATAAGGAATACAAGAATAACCGATAAAATAATAACTACGTTGCTTAATGTAAAAAGGCTTAAGAAAAAAGCCCTTGTGCTATGCTCAAGCTTTTGTATTTCAGTTAGATAACGATATAATAAAAGTGCTGCTACAAAGACTAAAGCACAAAAAGCATACAAATTTGTATCAGAATCTTCATTTGCCATCTCGGAATATCAAGAATAGATTTATCCACTTCTGCCTTCTTGTTTTCTTTTTCAGCTTTCTTATTTCAGTTTCCAGCATTTTTATTTTATTCATTATAACTCTAACCCCTGATTTACTCTCATTTGCCTGTGAATCATGTTAGTCAACTGCTCAATCTCTGCGATTTTTAATTTTAATTGCTCATTTGTTTCCTCAAGAATCTTGCTTTTCTTTTCAGCCTGTTCTATTCTTTTTTCAAGCTCAGTTTTAGTAACATCCATAAGCAAGTCTTCTTCTGAAATTGTATCTTTCATTCCTAGCAGTTCAGAATAATAATGAATCTTTTCTGTGCTTTTCCAGCCAAAACGATATTTTAATGCAGATTCAGACTTATATCTCGGCAACCAATAACAACAGGAATTATGCCTAAAGTCATACATTGTAATTTCAGAATATTTTTGCCCTGCTTCACTTACTCCATCTCCTAATACTCTTTTTGCAAGTCTTTGGAGATATTGGTTTACTGCGTGAGGGCAGAACTTAAATAAAAAATCATCTGGCTTCAATTCTTTTTCTTTAACATACTGCTTTATCAATGCAGGGCAAATCAATAGTTTTATTCTTCTGCCAAAAGTCTTGCTTATCTCATCTCTTATGTTTAATTCTTTAAAATCATTAAAGAAATCTGAAACTTTTATGTTAAGTAATTCTGTTGGTGCTCTTATTCCAGTATCAAATAAAAACATAATCAAGACTTTATATTCAAACTTCGCATTATCGCATAATTTTCTAACCTGCTCTTCAGTTAAATAAACCCAATCAGGCTTTTCCTGTCTTGTATCCAAGTCTAAGGTAATATCTGTAATATCTATGCCTTTTCTCTTATTTACTTTCATCCACCAGTGCCAGAAAGCCTTGAAAATTTTAGCATAGGTTTCAGGTGACTTAAAATCTCTTCCATCTTTTCTCTTTATTATGCCTCTTTTAAGATTAGAAAAAAAACTTATTAATTGATCTTCTTTTATGTCTGTAACTCTGTTTATATTATAGAATTCCTTAAACTTGTTGGAAAACCAGATAAGCCTGTTCTTAAGCGACAAAAGCCTACCGTAGCCCCTTGAGCCCTTAACACTGCCCAAGGCTATATTTATGCCCTCTTCCATATCAAAAACATATTGAAGTGTTAAATCAGAGTTTTCTTTGCTTATTTTAGAGATACCTTTGTCTTTTACTTTCTCTTTCCATTCAAGATATTTTTCTTTGTGTTTCCAGGGGTCAAGTTTCATGTTTTATCAACGAGGAGGTTTTATAAAACCATCTTGTATTTTTATCTGTACATACTAACAATAAGAATTAGTGTCCCTCCAAAACGCACAAGATACTAAATAGCCCCGCCCGGATTCGAACCGGGGTCACAGGCGCCAAAGGCCTGTATCCTTGACCACTAGACTACGGGGCTATACATCAAGAAACTAAATATAGATTTATAAGGATTTGGATTAACAAGCCCGCTTGTAACGCCCGCGTTTTTCGACTTTTTCCAGTCTTGCTAAAGTAGCTTTATAATTTTTTGAGGATTTATAACCATCAATGACTGCTTTAAAGAATTTTTTATAATTTTTAAAGTGCTTTGCTTCTAATGCCTGTTTTATTAAATGCAGGTCAACTGCTTTGTCCTCTATTTTATCAGACTCAAAACCCAAGCCAAAGTCAAAAAGGTAAGGCACCAAGGTTCCTTGACCATCAACCCCGGATGAGGACTTATCCTTTGATTTGGCTAAAATCATGTTACTTGTAGTAAGATCTCCATGGATAATGCCTGCATCGTGCAGCTTTGCAATGTTTTTACCTATTTGCCTGCAAATTTGGATTGCATTTTTTAGATTATCAAGGTGCTCTGATAATTTTTTGCCTTCTATAAATTCCATTTCAATTTCTTTTGACTGCTCTGAAGTTTTAATTATTTTTGGGACTGGAATTAATTTTCCTGCTTTTTCAATTAATTTTCCTTCTTTTTTAGTCCGTGACTTTCTTAGTTTTTCATCTAAGACTTGAATCCTATATGACTTTTTTACACGCCTTTTTGTCAAGATTTTATCTTTTTGAATCAAAATTGCTTCTGCTCCCCTGCCGATTATTTTTTCCATAAAAATATCAATTTCAGAATGTTTTTAAATTGTATTTCTTTAGAAGTATAAATGAAAAGTATACAGTTAGTAGCACTTTCAGTTATTATACTGGCAATATTAATTGGAATCTATTTCTACCCTTATTTGCCTGATAAATTTGCATCACACTGGAATGCTAGCGGAGAGGTGAATGGATATATGACTAAGTTTTGGGGTTTATTTCTAATGCCTATAATTTCATTAGGATTATTTTTGTTTTTTATGCTTATACTTAGAATAGACCCTTTAAGAAAGAATATTGAAAAATTCAAAAATTACTTTGAGGGCTTTTTACTGGTTTTAATTATATTTTTATTTTATCTTTATATCCTAACTATTTTTTGGAATCTTGGACTTAGATTTGTTTTTACTGCACTTTTAATGCCTGCTTTTGCAACATTGTCTTATTGCATAGGTGTTTTAATCAGCCATTCCAAGCAAAATTGGTTTGTAGGAATACGAACCCCATGGACTTTAAGCAATGCAAAAGTTTGGGAAGAAACACATAAGCTTGGAGGCAGGTTATTTAAGATATCAAGCTTTGTAATTCTTTTAGGAATAATTTTTCTAAATTATGCTATTTTTTTCATTTTAATACCTTTATTTTTATCAGCTATGATTGTAGTTGTTTATTCTTATATAATTTATACTCATATAAAGCCTTAGAATTTCATTTTTTTGCCGAATTTTCTGGCAAATTTCATAATTGTTTTTTGATCAAGCTTACCTTCTGATAACTGAGATTGAGAGCTTATAATCTCTTTAAGCATCTTATATTGTTTTATTAAAGCACGGATTTCTGTTGTTGTTGTTCCTGAACCTTTAGCTATCCTTTGGATTCTTGAAGTTTGTTTTTCTAAAATTTCAGGGTTTTCTATTTCTTCTTCAGTCATTGATTTAATTGCATGCTTCCAGTGCTTTATTTTTTCCTGCTGACTTTCTAACTGCTCTTCTGGAATTTTTGCTTTGCCCAAACCAGGAATTAAACTTATGATTTTATCCATTGAACCGAGAGATTCCATTGATTCTAATTGTGCTTCTAGTTCTCTAAGCGTAAACTTCCCTTCCTGTAATTTTTTTTGAGTTTTTTCCAGTTCTTTTTTATTTGTTACAGACTGAATTTTATCCATAAGAGCCTGAAGGTCGCCTATTCCTAGAAGACGTGAAAGAAATGACTCTGGGCTAAAAATCTCTAGATCTGCTGGCTTTTCGCCTGTTCCAATAAAAACAACTGGAGCATGAACTTCTGCACAGGCTGTCAATGCTCCTCCTGCTTTTGCAGTAGAGTCCATTCTTGTTATAATCACTCCGTTAATATCAACAGCCTCTTTGAAACCTTTAGCCTGTTTTTTAGCGGTCTGCCCAATATCTGCAGGCATCACCAGAAAAGTTTCTGTAGGCTTTACAAATTTTGAGATTTCTTTTATTTCTTTTATCAAGGATTCTTCTAAAACGTCTCTGCCTGCTGTGTCTACAATTATAATATTATATTTAGCTAATTCTTTCTCATATTTTTTCCAAATTTTTTTGGGGTCTTTTTCCTCTGGAGAAATAAAAGCAGGAATATTTAATTTATCACAGAGTTGTTTTAATTGCTCTGAAGCAGCAGGCCTATGAACATCTAAACATACAGCACAGACTTTATGGCCTCTTTTGCTGTAATAAAATGCCAGTTTAGATATTGTTGTTGTTTTACCTGCGCCATAAAGGCCTAACATAAGAAAGACATTTTGCTTTTCAAGCTTAATCTCTTTTTTTTCGCCCAATATTTTTAAAAGCTCGTCATGAAGAACTTTTATCAAATGTTCTTTTTTATCTATTCCACTTATTCTTTCGTCAAATGCTGCCTGCCTGATTTTTTGCGTTAATTCCAGAACTAAAGCTACATTAACATCTGCTTCTATAAGAGCCCTTTGCAAATCTTTGACTATAGATTCCACTAAATTCTTGTCCAGGAAGACAGCATTAGCTATCTTGTCCGTTGTCTTCTTTAATACTGCAGAAAGTTTTTCTAACATCATAAAAAACAGAGTTTATTTGGGGTTAATAAAGTTATGGTTAAGCTGCTAATCTATCCTGAATACCTTTTGCACTTTGCCTTACTACCTTTACAGGAGTAGATATTGCTTCTTTTGTATGATACTTTGCAAAAAAGTTAATAGATTTTATTACTGCCGGGTCCGTCATAATTGGGGTTGCTCCAGGGAATCCGTAATAAAATATCGCTCCTTCCAGAACTATTCCTGTGGTCAATATCGCAGCTTTTGGATCTTGGATAAATTGATGCATAAAATCTACTGGATTTGGTGCACTATTGATTACTGCTGCTACTGCTAGTTGGGCATATTCAGGCATTCTTTGTGCAAATAACTGGACAAAGTCAGGGATTCTTTGAAGAATATCTGTTATATACATTGCATTATGCTATAGCAAATTTAATTTTTAAACCTAATTATTTATTACTCTAATCCTATATTTTTTAAAACTGTCTTTTTTGTGAAAGGAGTTAAATCAGAATATTCCTGGCCGGTCCCAAGAAAATAAATTGGCTTTTTTGTTATATAGCTTACAGAAAGAATTGTTCCTGCCTTTTCATCAATGTCTGCTTTGCTTAAAATTATGCCATCTATGCCTATAGCTTCATTAAAAGTTCTTGCCTGTTCCACTGCATCATTGCCAGTAATTGACTCTCCTACAAATATTTTTAGGTCTGGCTGTGAAACACGAATTATTTTTTCCATTTCTTTTATCAAATTAGCTTTTGTATACATTCTTCCAGCAGTATCTATTAATACTACTTTAATTTTATTTTTTTCTGCATATTTTTTGGCATCAAATGCTATAGCAGCAGGATCTGAACCATAATCGTGCTTGACAATTGGAATTTTTAAATTTGAAGCGTGCTTTTCGAGCTGTTCTATAGACGCTGCTCTAAATGTATCTCCTGCAGCCAGCAAACATGAAATATTATGCTTTTTTAATTTATATGCCAGCTTGGCAATGGATGTTGTTTTTCCAGAACCGTTAATTCCAAAGAAAATGATTGTATATGGCCCGTTAATCTTCTTATTTATCTGCTCTAGTAAATCTGGAGGCTCTATTAGAAGATTTAAAATAGAGTCTTTAAGGCTTTGAAGAATAATCTTTTCTGCTTCTCCTTTTTTAACTTCTATACCAACAAGGTCTTTTGATAAGGATTCTTTTATTTTATCTACTATTTCTAATGCAACATTATTTTCCAATAAAATCATTTCTAATTCTGGAAAAAGCTCGTCAAATTGCTCTTGCGTTAGTGTTGATGTAGAAATCTTTTTTATTAATTTGGCGAAAAAACTTGGTTTTTCTTTAATTTCCCTTGCTTCTTCAGCCTGCTCTGCTTTTTCTTTTAATTGCTCTAAATCTGGCTCAAATTTTTGAGTCCCTGCATTAAATTTTAATGGGGGCTCTATTTCTTTTTCCTGCTGCTTTACTATTTTTTCTTTTCTCTTTACTTCTTTTTTACTTTTATCTTTCTTGACTTTTCCCCCTGCTTTTGGTTTTTCTTCCTTTTCTTTTCCTAGCCAAGAAGAAATCTTTTTCTTTAATGATTCGAACATAAGTTTTAATAACTGCAGAAAGTTTATAAATCTAATTTAGCGAAAATGAGGTGCAAGATTTATTTATTCAGGCATGGAATTACAACAGATAATGAAGAAGGCATATTTTCGGGCTGGAGAGATGTATCTTTAAATAAAAGAGGATTTAGGGATGCTAAAATTGTCGCATTAAGGCTGAAAGATAAAAAAATCGGCCTGGCTTTTCGCAGTAAACTGTTAAGAAGCAAACAAACACTGAATGAGGTTTTAAAATTTCATCCTGAATGCAAAAAGATAATTATTGATAACAGAATTATAGAAAAGAATTATGGCAAGCTGCAAGGAAAGACACACCTTTCAATTGTCGAGAGGCTTGGAACTGATAAATATGACAAATTTCATAGAGATTACAAGGCAAGACCTCCTGATGGCGAGAGCATAGAAGATGTTGAAAAGAGAGTTTTGAATTTTTTAAGAGATTTGATTAAACTTATGAAAAAGGAAAAAGTTAATGTTGCAGTTTCTGCACATGGCAATTCTATGAGGCCTTTCAGAAGATATTTTGAGAAATTTTCAGTTCAAGAGATGTGCACTATTTATAATGATTATGAAAAAGTTTATACTTATAATATTGATGTTTAATGTCCTTGACTAAAAGTTTCTTGAGCCCAAGAAAATCAGGGATTTTCTGGCATCCAAAAAACTCACAAACTCATCAGAGTTTTTTTGATAATATGAAGAACTGTTAGAATCAGTTGCTATATTTTTATAAAGTCTTTATTAGATTTTCTTTCATGCTCACCTATAATGATTTATATGAAACATTAAGAAAAGAGAAATACAGCGAATCTTTGCAAAACCTGCCCAAGAATTTTATACCTGATTTTTCTGAATACATAACTGGAATGCGTGAGAATTTTACAAAAGAGGAAGATTTGTTTATGGATTCTGGAGCTAAAAACAAGAAACAGCTTGAAAATTCAATAGCCATTTTTAAAGAGTTGATGCTTAGAAGAAAGAAAAAACTGCTTAATCTTGTTTTTGTTGCTACTGAAACTGGAATTATGAAAAAAGATTTTGAAAATATGCTTTATTTTGAACGGGACTTATTTGAAAAATTAATAAAAAGTTTTGAAGGGACAGACAAAGAAATATCCAAGGTCTTTCTTGGAAAAAAGGAAAAAGTTGAAGAGAAATATAAGATGATTTCATTTAAGCAGAATGTTGAACAATTTGTTGACATGAGCGGGAATATCATAGGGCCGTTTAAGTCGGGCGAACTTGTAAATATTAATTTTGATATTGCTGATATACTTGTTTCTGGCGGCAAAGCAAGTTTTGTTGATGAAGATTAACTGAAGAAAGAGGCTATCTGGATTTGAATTATGAAGAGGTTTTCTTTCGTCTTTATTCTGTCAAGATGCTTGACAGAAAACTCCACACTTTAGTGTGGAATGGTATCTTGAGCCCAAGAAAATCAGGGATTTTCTGGTTCATTAAATTTGCTTCTAGCAAATTTAAGACATCTAAAAGTTCCAAACAAACTCAAGAACTTTTTGATTTAAGAAAGCCTCTGGAG